>JAITNM010000165.1 GCA_031290475.1 Treponema sp.
GCCGGTTCCAAAACTCGTTTAGTTTTGGAACCGGCTCTTGGAAAAACCGGTCTAAAGCCCGATTTTTCCTTTAAATCTAAGGTTGCAGTTCCAAAATCTGACATTTTGGAACTGCCTCACTTTATAATTTTAGCCCTTAATCACCGCGTCCTTGTTGCTGCCAAAGAACATCTGTTCCCACAGGGCATGATCCTCCGTCACCGAGGGGGCGCCCTTTTCGGTTACCGAGAAGCTTACATCCCCCACACACCGGATATAGGTAGGATTAACCCCCATTTGTTTGGCCGCCGCAATCTTCTCCGGGGAATAGCCGATACTCTCCAGCAATGACTTGACCTGTATATCCCCTGTCCGGTGAAAGGCGATCCGGTAATCAGCGCCGCTTTCCGAATGCTGGATAAAAACAATATCATTGTCAATGAACTTGTCCGTAAGGGGATGGCATTCGGTCTTACCCCGCTCAATCACTACCCGCTCTTCATTATCGTCCAGCACCACGCCGTCTTTGGCTATATAGAAGACCGGCAGCCTGAGGTATCCGAATTTTTCGGCGGAAATGATATCCACGGCAATGACCGTGTAGTCCCCCACGGCAGCCCGGCACCAGTACCAGTGGTTGAAGCACTCGCTCAGTTCCTTGTTGCCCCAGTTATGATCATGATAGCCGGTCCCCGAGAGTTCGGTCGTTTTTCCCCGGACGGTAAGGGTCGCCTTGGTTGCGGCGGAGGCCAGGGGGACAAACCAGGCGAAAAAGTCCTTCTGCTCCTCCCCGAAGACCCAATGCCCCGTACCGGGACGCCAGAGGGGGACCTTGGGTTCCATGACGCAGTCGTAGGTAATTTCATCATCCTCATAATGGATCACATACCCGCCATGATCGTATTTTACGCTGCTGTTGTTTATCTCTACATCACAAATGTCCCGGGAGGCGCGGATTTTTTTCCCTTCCCCCTCGCTGATACGTTTGTAGATGGTTTCCCCACCGGGCAGGGTCAGGGTCAGGATGGTCGTGGGGTTGGGCGGACTTACGGTGCTAATACCCGATTTAGTGTAGAACCCAACCACGGCCTTGGTTCCGTCGGGGTACTCCGCGTCAAAATACCACCACTCATAGGAACCGGTTTGCCCGTCACTCCGCATACCGTCTTCCCGGGCCTGGGGGGTCTTTTCGATTCCCAGCTTCTGGTACCAGGAATCGCCCTTAGCCAAAAACGTTAACTTTTCCATTTTTTTGTCCCTTGGGCCGGTCCCAAAATCTGACATTTTGGGACAGCCTTCTTTTTAAAGTTTTAATTCCTCTTTCATATACTTTATCCAGGTATTAATGATCTCCACGTTTGGATAACCCGGCAGCGCCCTTGAATAGGCCAGGAATTTGCTGTACGCGGCGGGCTCCGAGGCGATATTGTCCCGTACGGCCGACATCATGCCGTAATAGGGGTTCAATTTTTCACCGGCCAGCTTATTATACACCGAGAGGGCTTCCACGGATACATCATGCTTTTTGACGGCTTCCGCCATGACCTCTGCCGCGATCTTGCCGCTCTGCATTCCCTCGTTAAAACCCTCGCCGGTAAAGCACTCGATACCGTTGCCGGCATCCCCCACCGCTATGGCCCCGTTTACGCAGTTATTCCCCAATTGACGGCAGGACGGGAGTTTCCAGCCCTTGATCTCCCCCAAAACTTTCGCTTCCCCAAGGCGCTCTTTCCCGATTTTCGTGTTGTCCCGCCACCACCAGAAAAAATCCTCAAGGCGCATACCGCTTTTTATCAAGGCCCTTTCGGTGATGAACACGCCGACGTTCGCCACTTCGCCCCCCTCCGGGAATACCCACATATAACCGGCGGGATAGAACATTTCGTGGGGCAGGTGCTCTTCAATACACCGGAAATCCATGCCCTTTACGCCGTCAAAATACGCCCGGGCGCCGTACCAGGCAAGATCGGGGTCCTCGTTGAAGATCCCCACCTGACGGGCCTGCATGGAATGGGAGCCGTTGGCAATGATCACCGCGTCGGCCCGCACCTCAAGGCGCTTCCCCTCATAAACCGCCCGGACGCCCTTCACATAACCTCGCTCGATGATCAGGTCCACCACCTCAAAGTTTTCAAGGAAATCGGCGCCCCCCCGCAGCGCCCCGCGCCTGACGATATCGTCAATAATCCGGCGGGGGGTGCAGAAGGCGAATTCTTCGGGCGCCATATAGGACGTGATCACTTCGTCCACGCCGCTGAACGTAAAGCCCGTCATGTGGTTGACCGCGGCGGCGGCGGCTTCCTCAAAAATTCCCATTTCCTTATAAATGGGGAATACCGTAAAGATTTGCGCGTCCCCGCAGGCTTTATCCCGGGGCCAGGATTCCTTATCAACGAGCAATACATCGATCCCCGCCTGGGCGAGATAAAATGCCGCGCTTGACCCGCTGGGGCCGGAACCAATGACGATTACTTCCCGCTTATTCATGCCGCACCTCCTTTTCCAACCTGAACCATTGTAATAGAATCTCCCTTGGGACATACGGCTTTACATACCCCGCAGCCGATACACTTTTCCGCGTCCACTCTCTGATATCCGCATTGCAGACAGCGCAGTACTTCTGTTTCTATTACCTCAGGCGCGTACTCGGTTTCCACTTCATCAAAAGAATGAATCCGTTCCGCCGCCGCCGCCACAGGCAGGGGCGGACGATCGATCTTGAGACGGACAGCCGGGTAGATTTTCTGTTCCAGCGGCGCTTCGTTCAATTGACGCAGTTCCAGGGGGTCCTTTTCCGCCCGGCCGCGCAGGAAACGGTCGGCCCTGGCGGCAGCTTCTTTACCGGACGCCATGGCATCAATAACCGAATACGCGTTACTTCTGACATCGCCGGCATAAAACAGCTTCTCTTTGCCTTCAAAAATTTTCCAAAGATCATCCGCCTTTTGGCCGATAGCCACGATTACCATATCCGCCGGAATGATCCGGCTTTGGGCAGCGTCTGTTTCAAAGCTGATTTTGCCATCCGATTCCTTGCTGAACTTACTGACCTTGAAAAACTCAACCCCCTGGAGTACGTTATGAAGGCCGGTGAACTGCTGGGGCGCCCAGCCTTCAAGCAGCTCTATCCCTTCGTCCTCCGCTTCCCGGCGTTCCCATTCGTGGCAGGGGACATCGGCGCCGCTTTCAAGGCAGAGGACGGTAACCTTTTTCGCGCCCAGCCTGACCGCGGTGCGGGCCGAATCAATGGCCACATTGCCGCCGCCGATAACGACCACCTCTCCCCCCCGGGTAAATTCCTGGCCCGGATGCCGCCAGATATCCTGTCCCGCGTTAACCCGTTCCATAAATTGCAGGGCGGTGAAGATCCCCTCTTTGCGGCAGCCCTTGATCGGCAGTTCCCGTGCGTTGGGCGCTCCGGCGGCAACGATTACCGCGTCGTAGTCCTTTACCAGCGCCTCGGCCTGGGCCTTGCCAATCCGTTCGCCCAGCTGAATCGTAAGCCCGGCGTCAACCAGCTTGCCGATTTCCCGCTCCGTTACATCCCGGGGCAGCCTGAAGGCAGGAATCCCCCGGTTCAGCATCCCGCCGGCTTTGGATTCCCCGTCAAACAGGGTCACGGTATATCCGGCCAGCGCCAGGGTATGCCCCGCCGCAAGCCCGGCAGGCCCCGCGCCGATTACGGCTATGGTTTCTTCGTAAATCTTGGGATATGGCCCGGGTACATAATCAATGTTATCCGTAAGGTACCGTTTGATACCCCGGATAGCGATGGGCTCATCCACCAGGATGCCCCGCTTGCAGGCCTGTTCGCAGGGATGATGGCAAATGCGCCCGCAAATGGAAGGCAGGGGATTTTTGTCCCAGATATGCCGGTAGGCTTCGATTTCCTTCCCCGCCCGGGTGAGGTTTACATAACCCTGGGGACTGATGCCCAGGGGACATTCGGTGGTACAGGACTTTTCCGTGGCAAGGCTGACCATGTCGGCATGGGTCAGGGCGGGTTTGGACGTGCAGGACGGACAGAGCCTGCAAATAATACGCTGTTGCTCGGTAATCGCCCCCACAGGGCACATTTCCCGGCATTTCCCGCAGTTTACACAGTTCTGCGGATTGATACTTGCAATCGCGCCTTTGGTGATTTCAAAGGCCGATCCGCCCGGAGGCACGATCTTGACGAGTTCTTGCTGCATACTTTTTTCCTCTCTTTATATTTTTCTCCCCTGCGCTCCATTCAGTTCAGTAATATCCACAGCTACCTCTGCCGCGGACATTTGGGTATAAGGATTATTATAGGGAGCATATTAAAGAATTGTCAACAAATATTTTTAACACAAATATTTCAACCCAGGGCCTTACATCTGTTTTAGGGATGAAATATCCTGCACTATGCCCTCTCCGCTTTTCCGGAGGGACGAGGAATCGTCCCGTATCCTGATGATTAATTTGTTGATTTCGTTCAGGGAACTAATCACCTGGCTGCCATTGGAACTCTGACCCTGCATGGCGCTGTTGATCCGCAGTTCCTCATTTTTCACCGCGTTGATAAGCTCAACGATATTGTTAAACTGCTGTTCCGCCTTAACGGAGGACTCTTTGGAATTATCGATAATCCCTTTGATGCGCTCAAGGCTGTTCTGGATCTCCACCGCCTGGCGGCCGGAATTATCCGCCAGCTTTCTGATTTCACTGGCCACCACGGCAAAGCCCCTCCCCACCGCTTCCCCGGCGTGGGCCGCTTCAATGGCGGCGTTCATTCCCAAAATACTGGTCTGGTCCGCAATGTCGCCAATCGTTGAGCAGGCCGCAATCAGCGCGTTCGACTGGGTTACCACATCCTCAATGAGCTGGGCAATGTGATGGAGCCGGTTCTTGCCTTCCTGGGAGGATTCGTTCAGCTTCAAAACCGATTCCGCGTTCTGTTCCAGGGTGTTGTGAATCTCCCGGGTGCTCTCCACCATCTCACGGATCAGATCGGAGGAGGAAAGCACATAATTAGCGGTACTGTTGATGTTCTCCGAAAGGGAACTGATCCCATCCAGGTTTTTACCCAGTTCCGACAAAGTGCGGTCATAGACATGGTTGAGCTTTTTCTTAGCCTCCGTCTCCATTACCATATTCCGCTCGAATTCCACGAAGTGTACGCAGTTTTCCGGCTTATTAAGGCCGTTTACGATAGCAACGGCCATCTGCTCGCAGTGTTTGTACCCGCAGGCCCCGCAGTTGAAAATATCTTCCTCGCTGTTCTTGTGCATTTTTACGAACACGGCATTGATCTCTTCCTGAGTGGGGTTAATCACCATCCTTTTAAAGAATGCCGACCGGTCCGTATACGTTCTGCTGTAGAGGCCCGGCTCCCAATACTTATCCAGTATTTTTTCCAGTTTCCGCTGCAAAAACGATCTCCGTATAGAATTTTTTGACCAGTACCTGTTCTGCGCCTCCAGGTTCCGCTTTTCCACCAGTATCTCTACATCGTCCAGGTGCTTCTTCCGGTTCCCCGTACCGGGACCGCCGTTACACCCCATACTGCAATTCAGGCAGTCTATGAGACGAAAGACCGGAGCGCTTCCCCTTTCGATAGCATCGGCAAGGTGGGCCAGGTAATGGTACACCTCGGCGGGCCCTTCGATCTTCCTGGTCCAGCTGGTAGCGTTTTTGTCGTAACGCATCACCGTACGCATCAGGCCGCCGGGAGAGGAGAACGCTACTGCCCGTTCCGCTTCGGGGTTATCGTACTCCGTAGCAGGATAGCCGGTAACGTCAATTCCCGCTTTGGTCATGTACTGTTCCAGGGAATTAAAGGTAACATTGTAGTCCCCAATACCGGTGGCGTCAAATTCCCGGCGCTTGGAATAGCAGGGGGAAATGGCGGCGATCTTGTGATCCTTGTACTTGGGGTAGAAATGCCGGATCATCTTCATGATGTGGAGCATGGGGCTGTCCGCCGGGGCCAGGTAGGGAATGAGCTGGGGCCGGTACATTTCAATGAAGCTTACCAGGGTAGGACAGGGTTGGGCGATTACCGTTTTCGGTTTTGCCTTCTTCATGTAATCAAGGTAGGAGCGGACCGTCATTTCCGCGCCCAGGCTGACATCAAAGACGGCCTTGACGCCGATAGACTTCAAGTAGCCGTTTAAAGCCAGGTACTTTCCCTCAAAGCTTGCGGCCGCGGCGGGGGCCACGATGGCAACAACATCCGTCCCTTTTTTCAGATCCGCCATAAACTGGTCAAAATCATCGATGCCGATCCGTGCGCCGTGGGAACAGGCGGTGATGCATTCACCGCAGCCGATGCAGAGATCACTGTGATGGTCCACACAATTACCGGACCCGTCGTTGCACATCTTAGCGGGGCACGCCGCGATACAGCGGTGGCAATTGACGCACTTCTCTTCTATAACTTTTATGATGGGCCGCAATATGGAGGCTTCTTTTAATTTTGCCATGCTATTTTCCTTTTTAAGGTGGTATTTGCGTAGTGAAACGGGCAAATACGTAAAGTTTTTCAATACTATCACCAATTCTTGTTTATTTAAAGTCTTTTTAAAAAAAATTCGAGAAAGAAAAAATTCCTTTACCGGCCGGAAAAGACATTGCCCATCCCGCCTTTCCGCCGTATACTGATTCCCATGAACGGCGAGGATCCGGGAGCGGTCAGGGATAAAAACCGTCCGCCTAACTGCCTCAAATGCGTTTATTTTAAAGTCACCTGGGATACCGCCCTGCCCCGGTCCTGCGCCGTTTTCGGCTTTAAATGCCTGAATCTGCCTTCGGTGGAGGTCTTCAGAAGCACGGGCAGCCATTGTCCCTCCTTTAAAGAGCGGCTTGTTCCGGGATTCCGGTAATCTATGGTGTATACATGATATACTTGGTTCAGCCGCCCCTCATTCAGCTCAATTCCCCCTACCCCGCCGTTTATTACCTCCGTTCATTTCTGGAAAAACAGGAGTTCCCCTGCATTGCCTCGGATCATTCCATCGCCCTCTTTGAGCGTATCTTCCGCGCCGGCGGGCTCAGGAAGATCTTTTGTTCCGCGCGGGAACGCTTCAAAAAAGGCGCTATCCCCGGCCTTGACAACAATACTGCGCGCTATAACACGGAACGCTTTTTGTCCGAAGAAGGGCGCTGGCTTTCTTGTATACCAAGACTCACCGCGTTTCTGCGGGGAAAGGACCGGGAATGGGGACACCTCCTCACCCTGGCCAACGGCGTTCTTCCCTCAGGGCCCCGGTTCGACGCGTGTGTCGCGGCATTTGGAGGCCAGCCCTCACCGGATGACGGTCCCCTCCTGGCAGGAAAACTTCTTGAGGACCTGGCGGACTTTATCACCGTTACGGTGGACAGCGGTTTTGCGCTGATCCGCTATACTGAAAACACCGCTTCTCAGAATACCCCTTCAGGGGGAATGATGTTGCCCGATGAACAAAAAGCGGCGGGGTATATTCTGCAAAATTTCTACGCTCCCTTTCTTGAAACCCAGTGGGATGCTTTGGAGCGTCTGGCGTCCGGGAAAGGCCTTCCCCTGATCCTGGGCATCAGCATCCCCTTCCCGGGCTGTTTCGCGGGGGCCATCGCCTGCGCCCGGTCCGCGAAGCGCCGTTTCAAAGACCGCGTAACTGTCATCGCGGGCGGCGGCTTTGTGAACACCGAGCTCAGGCGTTTGGGCGTCTGCCGGACTGGCGCGGAACTGTTTGACTGCTTCGATTACCTTTCATTTGACCGTGGTTACGGTTCCCTGTTGGCCGTGCTCGATCGCCTTTGCGCCGGCAGGTCCCCCTCCGGGAAAGAACCCCCGGCGCCGCTCTACAAAACCATGTATTTTGACGGAAACAGTAACCGTGTTGTGGAAGATCCCGGAATTGCGGGCGGAATCCCGGCGGAAAAAACAGGCGCGGATAACAGCCGGTACATAGAAGCCGAGAGGAACGCGGTACAAACCGTATTTCCCGATTATTCCGGAGTTGACTTTTCCCGCTACCTTTGTCTTGTGGACGACGTGAACCCCATGCACCGCCTTTGGTCCGACGGCCGCTGGCTCAAGGCGTACCTCGCCTATGGCTGCTACTGGCATGCCTGCGCCTTCTGCGATGTCACCCTGGACTATATCCGCAATTTTGAGCCGGTGAACGTAGAATCCCTGTTTATTCATTTATGCGATCAGGCTGAAAAAACCGGCGTCCGGGGGGTGCACCTGGTGGATGAAGCCGCCCCCCCGGCAGCCCTGCTGCGTCTTGCCGAACTTAACCGGGAGACCGGATTGCCCCTGGTATTTTGGGGCAATATCCGCTTTGAAAGGGACTTCAAAGCGGATGCCGCGGCCATCCTTGCCGCGGGGGGGCTCATCGGGGCGTCCGCCGGGATCGAGGTGGCCACTGAGGCGGGCTTCAAACGGACAGGCAAGGGCATAGGGTTAACGGAAGTGGTCCGCGCCTGCGCCGCCTTTAAAGAACAGGGCATTCTGACCCACGCCTACCTCATCTACGGCTATTGGGACGAGGACGAGGGGGAGATCATTGATTCCGCGGAAGTACTGCGCCAGCTCTTTGCCGCAGGGCTCCTTGACTCCGCTTTCTGGCATAAGTTTGTCCTCACCTGCCATTCCCGGATCTACGCCGAATGGCAACAGGGCCGTCATCCCGGCCTCAGGGTAATTGATAACGATGATCCCCGCGGCAATACCGCATCCAAAGGAGCTCCGCACGGCGGCCTCCCCTTCACCAGGAACGATCTTAGTTTTGAAGGGGAAGGGCAATTTGATAAATTCACCGAACCCCTGGACCGGCTTCTGGCGGCCTGGATGAAAGGCGATTACAACTCCTCAGGCTTTCCGTTTAAGACGCCTCCGCCTACGGTAAGTCCCGGCCTGGTTACGGATCTTTTGGACCAATACGCCCGGGACAAGGACAGGGACGCAATCCCGGCAAACGCCGCGGAACAAATGCTGTTCCTCGGATCAAGGCCCATGGCAGGCGGCGGAAAGAGAAAGGCCCGGATCAGGTGGCGGTGGCGCCTTGAAGAACACAGCATCACGGTTAAGGCCGAAGAAGAGGCCGGAACGGGCAGCGCCGCCGAACGGGCGGAACGGATAGCGGCACTGCTTGAAGGAGCGGGGAAGGAGAGGGGAAAAACCGGACTGTATCAGGAACTCTGCGGATGTCTGGGGGAGAAGGCGGCTAAAGCGGCATGGCGGAAACTGCGCGAAGGGGGCCTTGTTAAATCTACAATCTTTTGAATCTTAAGAGGGCTCTTTCAAAGGTAACGGAAATTTGCACCTGTTTTTTTCAGATTCGTTTAAAGCGCTTCCTTCAGCGTACCTCAAAACGTACCCCGGCGCGGGCGCCGTAATCATCCTCTATGAACGCCTGATGCCGTCCCCTGGTCAGGGGCAGTACAAACACTCCTGCGGAATTCAGCCGTCCCGCAAGCGCCCCATCGACATACACGAAGCCCTCGGCGCCGAATCCTGCGGCCTCGATCCTTATAGCCTGGGCGTCTCCGCGCTGAGACGGGTCAAGGTAGAACACCGCCCCTTCAACAGGAAGCCTGATATACGCGCCCCCTGAAAGGCCGCCGTCCGCTTCCGTCCGCCCCGCCCTGCGGCGCTCGGCAAGCCAGGCCCGGTATTCCCGGGGGTAAACAGTCTCGCGCCCCCGGTGCCATGAACAGTAACGCTGCTGCCCGTCATCGGCGCCGTCCCGTACCGCGCCCCGGGAAAACGCCGGGCGGAACCACTCCCGCAGTTTTCCCGGACAGTAAGGGCCTGCCCTCATCCCCGAAAGAGAACAGATCTCCCGTTCTTCGATTCCCGCCGGCAAAGACCCGCCCGCTTCTTCCCCGCCGGGGGGCCGGCCCTGCCCTTCCCGCTCTTCCAACGCGGCAAGCAATTGGGAGGCAATCCGGGCGGGGATAGAACTTCCGGTACGGCCAATCACCGTATCCCCCGAGAAGTTCCCCATCCATACGCCCACGGTAAAGCGCCGGGTGGCCCCCAGGGCCCAGATATGCTGGTACTGGTTGGCGGTCCCGGTTTTGAACATGGCCGGAAACTCCGTGGCCAAAGCCGGGGCGGGGCCAAAGCCGGTAAAACGGCTCCCCCGGTCGGAAAGCATATCCGCAATGAGCCATGCCGCGTAAGGCGACATTGCCCGCGTAGTATTACTGTCATTTATTTGAACAGTATTTGTGTTTGAACTTCCTCCGCCCTCTTCGATAAAAACAAGGGACGCGGGGAGGCCTCCCCGGGGGAAGGCGGAAAAGGCCCGGACCAGTTCTTCCAGGCTCACTTCGGCGTTTCCCAGGGCAAGGCCCGCGCCGTGGCCGCCCATACGGCTTGCAATGGAATCAAATCCCAGGGATACAAGGTACTCCTCAAAGGCCCGTACCCCCAGCCGTTCCAGGAGGTATACCGCAGGGATGTTGAGGGAGGACGCCAGGGCCACCCTGAACCGGACCGGGCCGTTAAACCGGCGGTTAAAATTTGAGGGGATATAAGCTTCACTGCCGCCAAAGACTGAAGGAATATCGGGCAGAATGTCCGCAGGACTAAACCCCTGGTCCAGGGCCAGGGCGTAAAGAAAGGGCTTTAGGCAGGAACCGGGCTGGTTCCGTATCCTTACCCCGTCGATCTTGCCCGAATGTTCATCGTCAAACCAGGAAAGGGATCCCGCGTAAACCCGCACGGCGCCGGTACTGTTTTCAACTACCAGGATCGCCCCGTTGCTTACCCGGTTATCCGCAAGAGAGGCAAGCTCATACTGCAACAGTTTTTCCGCGTATTCCTGCAGCCCCAGGTCCAGCGTGGTCCTGATCACCGGGGAAGGGGCAATCTCGCCGGTATTGAGCAGGCGTTCTGTAAAATGGGGGGCGTGGAACGGAGCACGGTCAAGAACAGTATTTCTGTCGCCTAAAGGCGCGGCTTCCCCCGCGGCGTTCCAAAGTTCCGCTTCGGTAAAGGCGAGCTTCAGGCGGCGGGAGAGGATCAGCGCTTCACGGACGGCGGCCTCCCGGTTCAGGGCCGGATCGTACAAAGCCGGACGGCGGGGCGCGGCGGCAAGCAGGGCCGAGCGGACATCATCGAGCTGGGCCACCGGCCGCCCGAACCGGGCGCGGGTCATGGCGGGCAGCCCTTCAATATTACTGCCGAAGGGGATTCCGTTAAGCCAGAGCTCCAGTATGTTTTTTTTGGAAAGCCGGGCTTCAAGACGGAGCGCGTCGGAGGCCTCAAGGATCTTTCCCTTAAGGCCTTTTCCGTGGGGCCGCACAAGCCGGGCAAGCTGCATGGTTATTGTTGAAGCGCCGGAGACCACCTTCCCCGAGCGGATGTTTCTATAGGCGCTTCCGGCTATGGCGATGAGGTCCACCCCGGGATGAACGTAAAAACGCCGGTCTTCGGCCCTGATCAGCACCTGTACCGCTCCGGCAGGGATCTTCTCAAGGCCGGCCCATTCCCGCTTTACCCCGTCGCCGGCGGGAACTACCCGCAGGGTAACGCCGTTTCTGTCATTAATCACAAGGCCGTAGGACCTTGAAACATACGCGTCAAGCTCCGGATAGGGAGAAAAACGGAGGATCAGAAATACCGCAACTACCGAGGCGCAGAGCAGGACAAGCGCAAACCGGCCCCTCATTGGATTACAGCTAATTCCCCGGCGGCGCGGCCGAATACCTCAGTCTCGTACATACATTCCGCCTGGGCGGGCGGTGTGGGATACACTCCGGGCATGACCGCCCGGAAACGGAAAACCGCCTCCTTCCTGCCCGGGGGGAAGTAGTCCCAGTGGAACCGTACTTCGTTGTCCATAATAAACTGCTTGGGCGTTTCTTCCCGTTCATCCCAAAAGCCCCCGTTAAGGGCGGCAGGATCCGGCGTATTGCCGCCCTCAGGCGGCGGGGTGGCGCTCGTGACAAAAGAGACGTCCACGATTTCCGCCCCCGAGGGAACCGGAGCGCGCAGGGCAACATAGGTCCTGCTCGTGGAGCTTGAAACTATCACCCTCCTGGTATACACCTTTCCTGCCGCAAGGCGGCCGCCCGTCACGGGCTTCCCCTCGCTGTCCAGGGTTTCAACGAACACCCCAAGGCCTTCTTCCCTCATGCCTGCAAGTTCGGCGGGAATCCCATACCGGAGGTTCGCCGTATAGAAGACACGGCCGGCGCCGGAAACAGAACCGCTACGCTCGAAACGAAGGGGGTGGAGGGTGTTACGGCTTAGCTCCGCCAGGGGCGATCCTGAAAGGGAATAAATTTCGGTCACCGGAACGCCGCCGTAGGATTCAAACACCGGCGAAAAAAGCGCGGAACCTCCCAGGGACACCCTTATGCTTTGGGCGCCCGAAGCCGCCTTTTCTTCGTCGCCGATCCTGCCAAAGGCCAGGAGCGCCCAGAAGCCGGAACTGGTGTTGGACCGGATGCCCTCGCCCTTTCCCCGGCTGCGATCAATCAGGGAATTGGCGAGACGGGTAGTCATATCGTCGCCGGGATTCAGGGAATGGAAAAGCATGAGAGAGAGGGCGTAGTTATCGGTATCGTAACCCCAATAGCTTAGGGGATGCTTTTCCCCGGCGCCGGCAATATCCAGGGAACGGGCGGCGGGACGGATAAAACGCTTCGCCTTGTCCCTGGCGTTTATTGCAAGATCTTTCATGTTAAGCTCCAGGGCGGCAAGGCCGGCAAAGCAGGTTCCGGCAGCGCCAATTTCGTCGCTCCGGCCCAGGAAGCTCCTGATCTCGCCGCCGATTTTCTCCCCAAGCATGGCCCTCACCCAGAGGCTGTAACCCAGGAGAAAGGGATCGCGCTTTAAGGCGTTTACCGCCTCCCCGGAAGAACTCAGGTAGGTAAGCAGCCGGGGAATATCGATTTCCCCGGGAACACTGTAGCCCTTTGCCAGGGCCAGGGCGGCAATATGGCCGACCCGGAGGCTGACAAAGTAACTGCCCTGCCTTTCTCCGGGCCAGTAGGGATAGGACCCGTCCGGAAGCTTGTTCCTGGCTATGAGGGCCAGTTCCTCCCGCACCGTCTTCTTCGGATCGGCAATGGGGCTCTCAAGCTTAAAAGAAGCCAGGTGATCCCCAAAAGCCACAATGGGGAGCAGCCGGGCGGTACGCTGCTCAAGGCAGCCGTAAGGGTAATCCAGGAGATAGACCACGGCATCCTTGAGCATGGCAAGCCGTGAAGCGGACACGGTTACGGTCAGCTTTCCGGGATCAAAACCGCCGTTCCTGGCGCCGCCTGGGGGAGCGCCGGGCAGCGCCAGCCCTTCTTCGATAAAGGGACTCCCGCTCCCCAGGTTCCCCATGATCGAAACCGCCTCGTATACCGCCGGCCGTTCTACGGTAATTTTACGCAGAATCTTCTCGTTCACCTTTGGCGAACGGAGGGTGAAAACCAATTCCCCCGGCCCCTCTTCAAGGGCCGCAACCCGGAAAGACGCTTCCGCCGTTTCACCGGGTCCTAATTTAAGGCTCAACTCCCCTTTGCCGTCCACCTCAAGAACAGCGTTACTGCTCCCCAGGGACACCTTTGCCTCTACAGTCCCGTTTTCAAGGTTACTCAGAATTAAAGACACCCGGCCGGTATCCCGCCAGCGCAGTTTGAAAGGAGCGGCGACTACGGCGGTAAGAGGGGCGCTTACCCGGAGATCCCTTTCCTGAATGCCGAAAGCCTCGGCGCCCACCGCAACCGCCGTGCAGCGGTATGTGGTAAGGGAATCGGGAAGCTTGAATTTAACCCGCACGGTTCCGTCGGCGCCGGAAACGAGAAAGGGTTCAAACACCGCGGTAGGACGGAAGTCCCCGCGCTCCTCCAGTTTGGAATCATCCTCGCTATCGCCGCCCTGAAGATCCGAGAGGGCATAGGTTACGGGGTCGATGAGCAGGGAACGGCTGTCGGCCCCCCGCACACCAAGGGGGAAACGGGCCGGATCGTAGAAATACGCCAGAGGATCGGGTACATGGTAATTGATGAGATCCACTACCCCCCGATCAACCGCCATAAAACTGAGTTCCACCCCCGCGGCGGGCCTTCCTCCCAGCTTTACCCTGAGCAGTACCTCCGCCTCCTCAGAGGGAGCGTATACCCCCTTTCCGGGTACAATTTCTACCTCATAATGGCGGCTTGCGTTATCCACCCTCAGGGCGGTAATACCGAATACGCCCTTGGGCTTATCCAGGTCAGGCTCAAAATAACTGTTGTCCGCCTTTCCCGCACGAACCGTAAAAGACGAAAGCGCCGCGTACACTAAAGGCGCCCATGATTCTTCGACAGGTATATCAATAGTCCTGGCGGACCCGTCAAGTTCGATGATCTTCTCGCTGATGATCCCCTCCCGTTCGAGGGTGAGGAGGTAC
Source organism: Treponema sp. (assembly GCA_031290475.1). Taxonomy (GTDB): domain Bacteria; phylum Spirochaetota; class Spirochaetia; order Treponematales; family Breznakiellaceae; genus JAITNM01. Next base: position 14,328 of record JAITNM010000165.1, read on the forward strand.
TTCCCCCTTGCCAGGGGCGACTGGACCAGCAGTTTTGCTGTTTCTCCCGGAGCGTAAAGACTTTTGTCCGGCGTCATGGTAATGGCATCCGCGTCATGGGCGCCCCAGCGAACCCAGCCCGAACCGCTCACATAAAACGGGAACCGGGTAAACGCCGGCCGGCCCGCTCTGTCCCGGCTCCGGAGCCGCGCCTCCCACTGGCCCCCTTCGCCGGGGGTAAAGACCAGGACCCCCGAAACAGGGCCCCCCTTCGCGTTTTTGCCCTTCCCCGCCTGGGCAAGGTCCACGCTCCGTTCCTCTACCACCGTTTCCACCCGTTCCCAGATGAGGTTTACCCGCCCGCCTATTCCGGCCTGCCGGGCCTGCTTCCAGTCCCAGCGCACAAACTCCGCGGTAAGTTCGCCCTCCCCTTCCGTGAGGGGGCCCTCGGGACCTACCAGCGCCCAGCTTATTGCGGCAGGATCCCCGGCAGGGACAAAATAGGCGGAGCTTTTCTCCGCGTCAAGATTGGCGGTTTTAAGTTTACCCGGATCAAGCCGGGCGGCAATGTAAAACGAGGCGGGGTGTACCATTACCGCGTTTCTGCTTGAAATTTCCTGCCTTCCCGCATCCTGTACGGATCCCTCCAGGCGGTAGCGGTAGGCGGCGCCCTCGGTTCCGTCAGAACCGGGGATCACGCTGATGCCGGCGCTTCCCTGGGCGTCGAGATTCCCCTCCCCCTGATCCAGATAATAGCGGCCGTCGGAAAGTTCCGGGCCAAACCGCCAGTTACGCCACTTTCCGCCGGGATTAAAAGCAACAGGCTCCCTGGTCCAGTAGTAGGAGTAGGGCGCCCCCGCAAGAGAGCCCCCCGCAAGGTAGGACGCGGAAAAACGGCCCGAGAGGGGTTCTCCCCCGTAGTAAACCAGATCCGGAAAATCAACCGAACTTTCCACCCTGAGGCGCTGGAAGTTCGCCACCTGGAAACTGATGGTCTGCGCAACATCCCGGGCCGCGCCTTCCTTCCCCAAGGTTTCCTTTTCCGGCGGTTCCTGGGGGGTTTTATGGGTATAACTCAGGTTATACCTCCCGGGATCAAGATCTCCGGGCAGGGTGAAGGATCCAAAACTGCCCCCCGTAGCGGTAGTGTTCCCGCTGAAACTTGCAATGGGCTTTCCCTCCCCGGCGCCCGGAGCGGCAAACACCTCTACCGTGTAAGGCCCCCGGTAGTTTTGGTACCGGCCCCGCAAAAGACGGCGGTCAACGCCCCGGAATGTAATGGTTTCGCCGGGACGGTAAAGCCCCCGGTCGGTGTAGAGGAAAATCACCGGCCGTTCGTTTCCCGCGGTAAAGGGACTTTCCTGGGCATCCACGTCAAAGCGCCAGAGGTTGTGGCTGTCGTTAGGCGTAAACTCAGCCTCGTCGCCCCCCGCCATGGCGCCGCCCCCCTCCCGTACCCGGATACGGAGCCCTGTTGCGGGCTCTTTATCGTCGTTCCAGGAATCGATCTCCGGGGAGGTAAATTTTGCCGCCAGTTCCCCGCTTCCGAGCGGAAATACCGCAAGCCCATCGGCGCCGCTCTGCTTTGAGGCCACAGGGGTTTCCCCTTCCAGCAATACTACCTCCGCGTTGGGGATAGGTTCGCCGGAGGAAAGCCTCGTGACCCAGACAAGGACCTTGTTGTAGGCGTAGCGGGTAGTAATGCCAATATCGGTTACCTGTACCGTAAGCCATGCCTTGTTTTGATAAATACGGGAAGGCTCCCAGCTTGAGCGGACGGCGTATTCCCAGAGCAGGGCAACGCTTCCCTTACCCCCTGATCCCAGGAAGGGCCCCAGGTCTTCTATAAAATACCGTTTTGAATTGGGGGGAAGCGGGGCGGCATTTATCAGGGTTCCCCGTCCCTTCTCATAAGGCCCCCGGGCAGGGGCAATCAGCCGCTTCATCTCCAGGGGATTCTGGGCTTCCCATACCACCTGGGGGGGAAAGGCCGCCTCAAGCATCGCGGAACCCGTGTTGCGGATATACACGTAACTATTGGCGTCCCCTACCCGCGCCGTTTCCGTCACCGGAGCGCCGAGAGGCCTGCCCCAAAGGTCCTTAAGGTCCCCGGATATCCTTACCCGGTACTCGTGCCGGTACTCCAGGGGGAGCCCGTTCAGCACGACCCGGTTTCCGTAGACATGGACATTTTCCTTTTTAACCTGGGCGATACCGTCAATACTGAAACAGGCCTCAATCCCCTGGGGGTCCACCTCGTGGCTGAAATCAAGCGAGATAGGAATACTGTCCCCTTCCAAAGTCTGGGGCGAAGATTCGCTACGCACAGAAATCCTGTCAAACGAAAAAGGGCGGAGCGTATGAAAATAGAAAGTCCGCCCTTCCTTCATCCCAAGCCAGCCCGGTTCGGATCGCGCGCCGGGAAGAACGCGCAGTTCTACCGCAGTATCCATGGGAAGGGCCTCTCTCAGGGTAAGGAGCGCCCCCTGTTCGGGAACGGCCGCCCTCCCCCTTCCGTAGCCGCCGCCTGATCCCTCCGGCAGGGGAGGCCGGGACAACGTAAAGGGCCAGGTCTTTTCCCCGGCGCGCACCTCAAGCCACCGCCCGATTTCCGTAAGGTTTACCGGATAGGAAAAGATAATGGTAATCTTCCCCGCGTCGGCAGGGGCCGCATCATCGGTATCGGTGTAGCGCTCCGGGGACCCTAAACTCCAGTCCAGCGCCGAAAGCCGTTCGGTTTCAAAACTAAAGGATCGCTCCCCGGTAAGGCTCTTCCCCCCCAGGGAACGGAGCTTTTCGGAAATAGTAACACGGTAGCTCCTTTGGGGAAGCGTTTCGGCCTCGCACTCAAAGGCCAGAAGCCGGGACCCGTACCACCGGTATACCCCTTCCAGGGGCGGTTCGATCCTGAAAAACTCAGTCCCGTCAAGGACAGGCGCCCCAAGCCTTGCCAGGGGAACCACAGGCTGGGAAAAGACCACATAAAGAGAAGGTCTCCGTATTTCCGCCGGAAGTTCGCCCCGGGGGCCGTAATCCGCTATGGCAAAGGGCTCGTCGCTTTCCTGAACCGTTCCCCCGGCCCCTTCTTCCAGGGCGGCGTTCACCGCCTCGTAGTAGGTAATCCGGTAGTCCCCAAGGCCGGAGGCGGGCCTCCCGGCGGAAACCCCGGTTCCTGAAAACACCACGGCGGACCGGGAATCCCAAGCCCCCCTCCCCTTACAGGACAGAACGAGAAAAAAAACCGGAACCAGCAGCGCCATTTTTACTGAAACTCTCATACATTCATTATATA
>JAITNM010000175.1 GCA_031290475.1 Treponema sp.
GGCATGAATTGAACCAGTGCAAAATTCATCCGGGGGCCCTTCATCAGATACTTGGGTCCATTATCGCCAAACCGGTATTCCTTGTCTTTTTCATCTACAATAAACATACATACTCCTTAGAAAACTGCGGCATTTTGCCGCAGACGTGAAATCGGAAAGGAACCGGCGAACCAAAGGTTCGTGAACCCTTGGTTCGCGGTTCCTTATACTCCTTTAAAGGCCCGGGGCGGACCACATATATTTGGTAGTTTTACTGTCGCTTAATTTCAGCAGCGGCGCATAGGCGGTATGCCAGCTGTCATAGGCTTTCTGATATACCTCCCGATTGGTTTTATCAGGGGTAAATACCTTTTCTATCTTTACCAATTTACGGGCCGCATCTTTGATATCGGAGTATAACCCGATTCCTTTACCGGCAAGAAGCGCCGCTCCCAGGGCTGTCGCTTCTTTTACGACCGGAACTTCCACGGGGATACCCAGTACATCTGTTAATATCTGGGGCCAAAGTTTGCTTTTAGCAGCGCCCCCGGCGAATGTTATTTTTTTAGGCCGGTTTCCGGTTGCCTCCTCAACCAGACGCAGGTGGCCCAGGGTAACCAGCGCGGTGTTTTCCATAATGGCCCGGTAAAAAGTAAATTTATTGAATTTTTCCGGATCAAGATCGAAATTGATAAAGCCCGGCGCGGCATGCCGCCAGGATATATAATTCATGACATCAGAAAAAGTACAGATCATCCCGTAAGAACCGGCGGGGATCGATTTGGCCTCTTCGTCCATAATCGCGTAGGGATCGGTGTGCTTTTCCTCCGCCTCCCGTTTTTCTTCACCGCAGAAGGCGTCCCTATACCAGCGCATCACGAGGCCTGGGTTAAAGGCCAGGGCTTCGTACTGCCAGATGTCGTCTAAGGCATGGCAGTTTACCCTGACATCGCATTTGGGGGAAGTCTTTCCGGTATTGGTGTTGTACTCGTACTGCCAAAAACTGCCGCCGAATACCGCCGCCTCATTAACATCAATGACCCCGACGCCGATTGAACCAAGCTGGCAATCGCCGCCGCCGATAACCAGAGGCATTCCTTCGGCCAGTCCGGTTTGTTCCGCGCCGGTTTTGGAAATTTTGGCGGCAATAGTTCCGCATTCCCGTACTTCGGGGAAAATGTCATCCCGGAGGCCGCAGCGGAGGGCGATTGTTTTATCCCAGGTTCTGGTTTTAAGATTGAATAGCCCGGTGGTAGATCCGTTACTGGGTTCCACTATCAGGGTTCCCGAAAGGCGGTACAGTATCCAGTCGTTGAACATACCGATGCGGGCAATTTTTTTGTACACTTCGGGAAGCTTGTTTTTGACCCAGAGCAGGCGGGGCAGGGCGCCGAGGGCAAAGGTCTGGCCGGATTCAAGGTAGATTTCCTGTTCCAGTTCCGGCGCTATCTGTTTAAGCTGGCCCACTTCGTCGCCGCTGCGGGCGTCAACATTGGCGCAGGCCCAGAGCTCGGTCCCGGCGGAATCGTAGAGCACGATGCCTTCGCGCATACAGGTACTGGACAGGGCAGCGATCTCTGACGCCTTGATTCCCGTATCCCCAAGAACCTCCCTGATGCATGAGCAGGTAAGATCCCAATTGGTTTTCCAGTCAAAATCCATGCTGCCCGGATAGCGGGGATCTTCAAGGTGTTTCCATTCATGCTGAGAACAGCCTATTTGATTGCCCTGGGTATCAAATAGTACCGCCCTGACGCTGCCGGTTCCCGCATCAACAGCCATAAGGTAATCATTGGACATACATACGTTCCTCCATAATATAAATTGGGACTCTTTCAAAACCTCAGCTTTGAAAGGGCGGCTTGCCAACTATTATATTTTGAAAACCATCTTAAAAAGCAGATTTTACCCATTTTTTAGGTAATATTAAAGGTAATATTAAAGTTGACAAATTCAATTTCATAGCCTATTATTATTTTAGTGAATTTACACAGTATAATCAACCAACCCCGCCGCAGAGCGGACGGGGTATGGTTGTTCTCGTAAGGTATTTGACTCAGGGTACATACCCTTGGTTCCGCCCCAAGGCTCCCCCGCGAACCGGTGAGCGGGTTCTTGGGTATGTACCCTCGCTTGCTAATCAAAAGTTATTTTAAGTAACAAATGATTTGTTTGCAGAGGTGGTTCTGCGAATTAGTATTAAAAGAGGCGGTTGCGGTAACTCAGACCAAGATTGCCAGGAGGAGGAGTATAAATGGCTGATTTAGAAGGGCTCAAGGTTGAAAAAAATTATTATTTGGACAAGCCCTTTGGGGTGGAGGGGAATTTCCATGTAAAGGGCGCGGCTAATCTTGATTGGGGTATGAAGAAACGCCTGGCGAATATTTTCAACCCCAAAAGCGGCAATACGGTGATGTTCGCCTTCGATCATGGTTATTTTATGGGGTCCGTATCCGGTCTTGAACGGCTTGATATACTTCTTCCCAAGCTAATCGATCATGTGGATGTGCTCATGGCTACACGGGGGGCTTTGAGAACCTGTGTAAAACCTGATTTCAGGAAGGGAATTGCCCTTAGGGCCTCCTCAGGCTCGTCGATGCTCAACGACGATCTGAGTCACGAGATACTTGCCGTGGATATTGAAGACGCAATCCGCATGGATGTCGATTGTATCGCGGTACAGACCTTTATAGGCGCCGACGGACAACTCGAAAGTATCGACAATCTGTCAAAGGCCGTTAATCTCGGTAGCCGTTACAGTATTCCTGTCCTTGGAGTTGTCGCGGTAGGGAAGAACATGGAACGGACGGATCAGTATTTTAAGCTGGCTACCCGGATAATTGCAGAACTCGGCGCGAATATCGTTAAAACCTATTATTGCGATAAATTTGAAGAGGTCGCCGCCGCATGTCCTGTCCCCATAGTTGTCGCCGGGGGAAAGAAACTGCCGGAACGGGAAGCCCTTGAAATGGCCTACCATTCAATCCAGGGAGGCGCCCGGGGCCTTGATATGGGAAGAAATATTTTTCAAAGTTACCATCCCGCTGTAATGGCCGGGGCAATCGGCAAAATCGTACATAAGAAATTTACCGATAAGGAAGCTTGGGAGTATTATTCCGATAAGATCAAATAGAGTTGTTCGGAAACCTGAGTTTTCGAACAACTGCCGCTAAAAATAACGGTCCGTGGCAATGAAAACCCAAGGGAAGCGTCCCTTGGGTTTCTTCTGTTTTATGGGCAGCCTTATATCAGGGCTGCTCTTTCAAATATGCGGGTTTGAGAACGTCTCAATTGGGAACAGACTTGGGCGCGTCCGGGTGATTGGGACCGAAGCTCTTCAATAGTACCAGGGGTTCCACGGGACTCTGGTTGCTAATCACAATACCTTTTTTTGCCGCGTCTTCCGAAACATAAAACTCATCGGCGCTCTGCTGACCGAAGCGCAGCATGGCCGGGGTTTCACAGATGTGGGGACCGATTTTCCCATGACCCTGGGTAAAAACCACGCCGTGAACCACCGGTTCTTTAATGGTAACCGTCTTGCCGGGGAAAACGGTAAGTTCCTTGCCGCTGAAGTAGCCGTCATTGGCGTAGGAGATCCATTTTTCCTCATAATCGCCGTTGGATGTTATCGTAATGGGCTTTCGGGAGTAGTGCTTCTTATAGTGGGGATCCGTGTTCTTTTCCCAATCCATGAGGCTGAAAATATAATCAATATCATCCTTTTTATCTTCGGGACATTCGCCAACCAGAAAATCCCGGGGGAAAATCTCGCCGGACACCACATTTTCATGGACCGAGTTGACATCCCCGTTCCAGTTCAGCTCAAAGGTCATCACCGAACCGGGGGCATGGATCACCCCTGCCGGGGAATACCAGCCGGTGCCCAGTTCAATCCGGTATGCCCGGGAAAGCTCGGTGATCCGGTTGTCGCCCTTGTTGTAATCCCGCAGGCGCTGTTTTACCTCTTCCGGACTGGTATCAGGATCGTAACCAAAATAGGTGGCGTCCATTTCTCCGGAATGGCTGGCAAACTGCCGGGGGAAATAGTAGCATTCAGGTTTACCCAGTTTGCCGACCCTGGCGGCCGCTTCCATATCCAGGTGAAGGTGATGAAACAGGGGCGTTGTTAAATCGTAGAACTTTGAAAAAACCGGCCATCCGCCGTATTTTGACATGAGTTCTTCCCCGATAATTGCGGGCCCCAGTAACTCAATAGCTTCCTTGAGGGTGAATTTTTCATCACTGCCGTAATCTACCGCTACATAGCTCAGGCCTTCATCAGCTCCGGCTAAAGGACCGTTTTGGGCCACATTGACGGAAGTCATCCAGCGTTCTTTTATTGAACCCCGCGCCAGCCCGTAAGCATAGTAATCATCCGGGTGCAGCCGCAGCCTATGCCCTGCTTTCCCGAAAGGCCGGGGAATAAACGTAGGATTCAGGCGGAAAATGCCTTCACCGCGCCGCAGAGTCTTTTCTATTAAATCTTTATTACCCATATTAGATCTCCTAACTAAAATCTATTTTCAATCTGTCTGTAGAATTTGTCAAGTAATAAAAGAGTGGACTTGTTCGAGAACCCGGTTGGTTCTCGAACAAGTCTTGCACCTTGCTCCGCATTTTGCCGTTTTTTAACGGTAGTTGTTCGGAAACTGAGGTTTCCGAACAACTCTAGTATAAAAGTTCGTTTGCATAACAAAAAAACCGCATAGCCGGAAAAACCCGATATAAAACTTACAGCAATAAAAGTATTCTCTTTATAAGAAATAGCAGTTCTGTTTTTCAGGTTATTTTGCCGGGGCAATTAAAGGGTATGCCGAAGACAACGGCGAAGGCGGAACCCGGCGTCCCTGATATAGGTGGCAAGCCCTGTGTTGACATACCAATAGTTCATTGATAGTATTGACCAGTATTCTTTGAAGAGGAGGCATAATCATGGGTATTATAGAAAAACTCAGGCTTGATAACAAGAAGGCGTTTGTAACCGGCGGCGCCCGGGGGATAGGGTACAATATTGCCATTGCCCTGGCGGAGGCGGGGGCGGACGTGGCCTTGGTCGACCTGGATGAGGGCGTTGCGAAAGAATCCGCGGAAAAGATTGCCGCCTCTACAGGCAGGAGAGTAATTGCCCTTAAGGCCGATGCGGCCCAAAAAGCCGATGTGGACAGGATGATCGATGCCATTCTCAAAGAGTTCGGGAGGATCGACGCCGCCTTCTGTAACGCCGGTATCTGTAAGAATATTCCCGCAGAAGAGATGACCCTGGAGGAGTGGAACCAGGTCGTTACTATCAACCTGACCGGGGTGTTTCTTACCGCGCAGGCGGCGGGAAAGGTGATGATTAAGCAAGGGGGCGGGTCCATAATCAATACCGCTTCCATGTCCGCCCATATCGTCAATGTGCCTCAACCGCAGTGTTCCTACAACGCTTCAAAAGCCGGGGTGGTACAGCTGACTAAATCCCTGGCAGTGGAGTGGGCGCTTAAAAATGTACGGGTAAATAGCATTAGTCCAGGGTATATCGGGACGGACCTGATCCTCAACGCGCCTGCCTTGAAACCTCTTATTGAAAAGTGGAATGCCATGGCCCCCCTCAAGCGGCTCGGGAAACCTGAAGAGCTGCAGGCAATTGCGGTGTACCTTGCCGGGGATTCCAGTGCTTTTACTACCGGTTCCGATTTTGTGATTGACGGCGCCTTTACCTGTATCTAGGTTGGGAGTTTGCAAACTCTCAGGGCAACGCTGATTTATGGATAGACAGAGTTTAATAAAGGGAGTGTATTATGGCCGGTGAAAGTTCTATTAAGGTCGGCAAGAAGGCGTTTCTTCTTTCCGGGGGGATTGTTCTGCTTCTCATGATTGTTTCCGGTATACTGACTATTGCGCTTCCATCGGGAACTTTTGAACGGATTTCTGACGGAGGCCGTACGCTGGTAGTGAACGGAAGTTACCAGGAACTGCCCAAGGGCAATTATCCTTTCTGGCGCTGGTTTACCGCTCCGGTAGAAATTCTGTTCGGACCTGAAAACATTACCCCTATTGTGCTCTGTCTGTTTATCATTATCGTGGGCGGTTCTATCGCTGTTCTTGAGTATGCCGGTGTTATGGAGGCCCTGATTGGATTTCTCGTGATCAGGTTTGCAAAAAAGAAATATCTCCTTCTTGCTATAATTATATTCTTTTTTATGTTTGTTTCAGCGTTTGTGGCGATCTACGAAGGGATGATCCCAATGATCATTTTCATCATTCCTATCGCTATTTCTCTGGGCTGGGATTCCCTCACCGGCCTTGGGATGAGCCTTCTTCCCCTGGCCTTCGGGTTAGCGGCTTCGGTGACTAATCCCTTTACGGTCGGTCTTGCCCAGCAGATTGCGGATCTTCCCATGTTTTCCGGTTCTCTCCTGAGGATCCTCTTCTTTTTAGTGGTCTACGGGGGCCTTTCGTTCTTTGTGATCCGCTACGCAAAAAAAGTTGAATCCAATCCCGCCCATTCGCTCTGCTATGCCGAAGATGAGGGCCTGCGGCAAAAGCTGCGGTCCGGTATTGGCGGCGTCCAGGACATGACTGAAAAGAACAAGTTAAAGGCCCTCATCTGGTTTGTGGTATGCATCAGTCTTGCCATATTTGCGGTTATGTTAAGCTCCCAGCTGCCGGGACTTTCGAGCCTTGCCTTCCCGGTAATGGGGCTTTTTTTCCTTATAGGCGGACTTGGGGGCGGCGCGTGGGCCGGCATTAAGGCCGGAGCTATAGGCCGCAGTTTTGGTAAAGGCGTGCGGAATATGATTCCGGGGATAGTTCTCGTACTCATGGCCTATAGCGTAAAACACATTATCGTGACCGGGATGATCATGGATACTATTTTGTATATGGCTGCCGAACTTATCCGTCAGGCGCCGCCCATGGCAGCGGCTTTTTTGGTGTACGCCGCTACTCTGGTGATGAATTTCTTTATCGGTTCGGCCTCTGCCAAAGCCATGCTCATGATGCCTCTCCTTACCCCTCTTGCGGATATTGTAGGGATTACCCGGCAGACTGCGGTCATGGCTTTTGACTTTGGCGATGGTTTTTCCAACATGATCTTCCCCACAAACCCGTCGCTTCTCATAGGCCTTTCCTTTTCCGTGGTTGGGTATACCAAATGGATGCACTGGACCTGGAAACTCCAATTAGGGATCTTGCTTACTACCTCAGCGTTCCTGGCCTTTGCGGTACTGATACACTTTGGTCCATTCTAAGGAGGAGGTTATGATACGTATAGGGATACTGATTCTGCTTTTTTTCTTTCGGCTTTTTAATCCAAAAAAGTTTTCCGCTTCCCGTTCTGTGGAGGGCAACTCCGGGCATTTTGAAAAAGGAGAAGCTGTTTGGTGGGGCTATAAATTCTTCTATAAACAGATAGAGGAAGGCGAGAGCGGCAAGGGGATTCCGGAATTCTTTGCCCGGCATACTATGAACTTTGAGGTTCCCGCAGGGTTTGTACCTGAAACCAGTGCGGTCATTTCTTCCGGCGGGGATATCATGCCCACTCCTCATTTTAACAGAAATACTGCCGCCCGGTTTTGGGAAGAAACGGAGGATTTTTTCTTTAACGCGGATCTGGTCTGCGCAAATCTGGAAGCTCCGGTAGCGGACAAGGAAATTTCCTCAATTGCCAAGAATGTGCTTTCTCCCCCCGCAATGAATAATACGCCCGAGGCTTTTGATCTCTGTTGGAGGGGAGGGAAGGGGATAACCTGTTACTCCACCGCCAATAACCATGCCCTTGATATGGGCGAAGAGGGTTTGCTCCAGACTCTGGACTTTCTGGATCAAAAGAGGGTTATCCATGCGGGTACTTCCCGCAGTGTTGAAGAGCAGGACAATTTTCCGGTGGTGGATATCAAGGGGATACGGGTAGCAATTCTGTCCTATACTTTTTCTCTTAACCGGAGCAAGCCTCCGGAAGGCAGGGAATACCTGGTTAATCATCTCAGGCTCAATTTGCCCGGTTGCGATATTACTCAGATTAAGAAGCAGATTGAGTTCGCCAGGAAAGAAAAAAAAGCGGATCTTGTGGCAGCTTGCCTTCACTGGAGTCTGGAATTTGAAAGCTTCCCCATTGAAAATGTGATGAATACCGGGCATCGGCTTATAGAGGCGGGGATCGACCTGATCCTGGGGAACCATTCCCATACTCTGCAAAGCGCGGAATGTTATTCCTGCCCCGCTCCTGAGGGGGAAATTAAACGGAAAGGGCTCATCCTCTACGCCCAGGGAGACCTTGTCTCCTGGCATAACCCGGCGAACAGCAGGCTTACCGCCCTAACACGGATAACCGTGCGGAAGGGGACGCTTAACGGCGCCCCCCTTGCATTGATTTCCAATGTAGAGTTTAAGCCTCTCTATTCCTACCTTGTCTTTGACCGCAAGGAACGCTGTTCCGATTTCAGGCTCCTGGATTTGGCTTCCCTGGCTGAGCAGGTGGAAAAGGGAAGCCCGGCGGTTCCTCTTTCGCCTAAGCAGCGGAAAGAAGTTCTGCGTCTGCGGAAGCTGCAGCAAAGGGTACTGCCCGCCGCACCTTAGGGCAATACCTTAGCGTCACGTTAATCAGCGCCTCCCTAGGGGTACGCTGAAAAACTCGATGCTTTTCAGCGTACCCCTATGTTTTTGCTCATTTCATTGCGCAAAAACGACATTAAAGTAGCACTGAAAAACGCTCGGTGGCGTTTTTCAGTGCTTCCTTAGAAGCTACTTGATCCGTTTGTATGCTTTAATCTCTTTCCGCAGCCGTTCTGCCAAGTCCGCCCGGGGTACGCGGATCTGCTCCATGGAATCCCGGAAGCGCAGGGTTACTGTCCCATTGTCTTTAGTCTCGTAGTCAACCGTGACGCAGTAGGGGGTGCCTGCCTCGTCCTGGCGGCGGTAACGGCGTCCGATGGCGCCGGCCTGATCGTAGCCGGTGGCGAAGTCCTCCTTAAGTTCATTCCGGATGTCCTGGGCAATTTCCGCAAGCCCGTCCTTCTTCATAAGAGGTAGTATCGCTACCGTGGTAGGCGCCACAACGGGATGGAAGCGGAGGACCGTACGCCAATCGTCACCGGACCCTTCGGTTCCGCCATCCCCCTTGCCGGCAACCTTTTCTTCATCATAGGCATCGCAGAGGATCATGAGCAATGTCCGTGTAAGGCCTGCCGAGGTTTCGATAATAAATGGGATGTAGCGCTCGTTGTTGTTGTCCTGGTCGATGTACTGGAGGTCCTTGCCCGAATACTGGGTGTGCCGGGAAAGATCGTAGTTAGACCGGTTATGGACGCCCTCCAGTTCCCTCCAGCCCATGGGAAAGAGGTATTCAATATCGTACGCGTCCTTTGCATAGTGGGCCAGTTCATCCGCTCCGTGCTGATGCCAGCGGAGACTGTCCATCTTGACCCCAAGCTTTTCGTAGTAAGCCCAGCGCCGTTTCTTCCATTCATTGAACCATTCCACATCGGTTCCGGGTTTTACAAAAAACTGCATTTCCATCTGCTCAAATTCACAGGTGCGGAAGATGAAATTTTTGGTAACAATTTCGTTGCGAAACGCCTTGCCGATCTGGGCAATGCCAAAGGGAATTTTCATCCGGTTTGACTGAATGATATTTTTATAGTTTACGTAAATACCCTGGGCGGTTTCGGGACGAAGGTAAATGATACTGGCGCTGTCTTCCGCCGGGCCGATATGGGTCTTAAACATAAGGTTGAACTTCCGGATGCCGGTAAGTTCCCCGCCGCATTCGGGGCATTTTTTTGCCGCTAAATTCTCCGGCGGGATTTGATCCGCCCTGAACCGGGTCTTGCATTTTTTACAGTCCACCAGGGGGTCGGTAAAATTCTCCACATGCCCCGAGGCTTCCCAGGTACGGGGGTGCATCAGGATCGCCGCGTCCAGTCCTACAATATCATCGTGGAGCTGGGTCATTTCCTTCCACCATGCCTGGGCGATACGGTTTTTCAGTTCTATTCCCAAGGGACCATAATCCCAGGCGCCGTTTTGGCCCCCGTAAATTTCTGAAGATTGGAACACAAAGCCCCGCCGTTTGGCCAGGGATGTGATCTTTTCCATAGTCGCCTTACCTTGATATTCGCTTGTAATGTCGGACATGAATAACCTCAATATTCGATTTTTTCCAATTATACCGGAAAGGCGCGGGTTTGGCGAGAGGCCTATTTGCCATGAATTGCCGGCTTTTTGGAACCCCAACCGGGCGGCGTTATGGCCTTGCCGCGAAGTTGTTGATTATTCGTGACTAGTGGGATAGCATATTTGTTATGGTTGAAACCCAGCCGGAGCCTGGAAAAGAAAATCCGGCGACCCCAGAAGAGCCGCCGGATATGAACTTTACGGAACCAGGGGCTACAGAGTATAGTTCCATTTTGCGGAATTCTTCTCAATCCGGCTTTGCGCTTAATGAGTATGAAGAACGGCTGGTACGGGAAATAGAGGTTTACCTGGATGGGGTTTGCCCTGAAGAAAGTTCCCTGATCCGCAGCCGTTTTTCCGCATTAAAGCAGCTGGGCGCCGCCATTACCCAATTTCCGCCTGTCCGCAATCATGAACGGCTTCGGGAAGAACTTCGGGATTGGAATACCCTTATGGGATCCCTGGATTCATTCAATTCCAAGACCCGGCTTCTCCATTTGCCTACCAGGATTGTGGCGTCAAAGACCTTCTTTGTGGCTAAGTGCCATGCCTTTTCTCTGACTGCCAAACTGGTCCGGGATCATGGATCCTTCTACGATGAGATACGGCAGGTAATATTTTCGGTTGTATGTTCCATAATGGCGGTGGAAGTCTACTTTTCATGCCTGGAAGATCCTATATTCCCCCAGGAAATCAAGAAGACTCTGTTGGAGGATCTCATCAGCCTCTGGGATTCGGGGGTTGAACTCAATTCGGCAAAACACCGGCCGGCCCTGGAGGCCCTCTGGACTGCCCGGGATTCCGCCCCCCCCAGCTTCGGTACTATGGATGGGGGTAGTGAACTGGTAAGGATTTCCCTCAGCCTGGGGAAGGACTGGCACGAATTCCTCGTGACTAAACTTGAGGAAGAGGAACCCCTGGCCGCCCTGGAGGAATTCCTCTTTGGTCTTTCATACGAGGAAATCAAGGAGGTTCGCTCCCGGCTGACCCGTTTCGGCATACACGCCATAGGTCATGACGAGGTACGCTCCTTTTTGGGAACCCGTCCCGCGTACACCATGGTAAAAGCCGGAGATCCCAGGGAGATTTACGATTTCTACATTGAACGCCGGGAAATGGCCCTGTATCGTAAGCAAGGCGCCATTCCCGGGCCCAAGCAGACCCTGGAAGAAATGTACCTGCGTTTCAGGCTTGCCCAGGCCTGCTCCCTTGTGGAGCAAACTTAGGAGCCTGTCGGACTTGTGGATTTTGTTTTTGGGGCAAAGCCCGACAGACTGCTGGATTCACGTCAAATCGCCTCGGTGAGCCCAAATTTTTCTTGACAATATGAAGAATAGTTCATAAAGTAAGATTATGGGCGTTTGGGAAATTATTACCAGCGAAAGTTTTGATACTTGGTTTGTGGAGCAGACCAATGATGATCAGGCCGTCATTCTTGGGAAGGTCTATTTGCTTGAGGAACAAGGTCCCCAGTTAGGCCGTCCTCATGCGGATACCCTCAAGGGTAGCAAGAAACTAACTAACCTTAAGGAATTACGGACAAGGACTGATGCCCATGTTTTTCGGGTTGCCTATATTTTTGATCCTGAGCGAAAGGGGCTGCTCCTTATCGGTGGGGATAAAAAGGGTAAGAATCAAAAGAAATTTTACAAGGACCTGATAAATCAGGCTGAATAAATCTATGCCGCTTATCTTGAAAAGAAGACAAGGGAGAAACAAAATGAAATTCCGCCCATTAAGTGAATTGGAAAAAAAGATAGACCCGGGGATTATTACTAAAGCCCGGAAGCTCTATGAGCAGGAAAGTCTTAATCTTAAGCTCAAGGCCATTCGGGAAAAATATGGCGTTAAACAGGACGATATGGCCACATTTACCCAAACAGCCGTATCCAAACTGGAAAACCGGAAGGATATACGGATTTCGACTCTCATTGATTACCTGAACAGCCTCGATATGGGACTAGAAATTATCGCCTTGCCCAGAGGCAAAAACATCGAGAAAGAAATTCTATTGAAGATATGAGTTGTATATACCTATGGCCACAGAATTTGGAATTGCTGTAGCAATTCCAAATTCAAAAATTATCCGGCTTTTACAGGCCAGCTACAGTTTTTTCAGTGATTCCCTACTCAATAAGGCAGCAATTCAATTCTGATCGCCATCGAAAGTGCCTCAATAACGTGCTTGAGGGGTGGCGTGCGACCAAAGGTCGGCGAAAAAAACACGGGCGGGACCACCGGGAGGACCCGTGTTTTTTTCGGCCAAGCAACCAAAGGTTGCATGCAACCTTCGGTTGCCGGACCCCAAGTAAATTTTTCAAGGCAAAATTTCAATGTCTTCGTTTGAATTTGGAATTGCTGCTTCCTTACTTGCACATATTCTGATTTTCCGGTACAATAATCCCACGATGAAGACCGTATCGGGCCCCACCAGGAACCAGGAACCAGGAACTGCCGTTTCACTTTGTCAAGTACCTCCCAGGCTATTCCCCGCTAATTCTTACTTTTTCTTTTCACCTTGTAACATCATCAATCTTAACCCCCCGAATACCCCCTTTAGATAAATACAATATTTCCTGTTGGAAACAGCATATTTCCGAAGCAAATCCCGGGCCATAGTAAAGTGTATTTTACGCCGCTTGAGCGGCGCGGAAGAACGTGCCCCAGGGGTACGGATATATTAGCGTTCCCGCGAGACCCGGTTGATTTCGCAGAAACGCTATCGGCCCAAAGGGCCGAA
>JAITNM010000218.1 GCA_031290475.1 Treponema sp.
CCAGCTACCCCCGGCGGGAACTCAGCCTAGTCAGGCAGCTCCTCCTCAGTGAAACGGGCCGGCAGACCGCAGACTGGGACTTTTACGACGATGCGGGCAATCTGGACCCCCAAAAACGCCGGCCCTTCCCCGGCATGGCGGCCTATCTGGAAGATATCCGCTCCCCCTACAATGTAGGTGCCATGTTCCGCAGCGCCGAATCCTTCGGGGCAGAGCGGCTCTGGCTCTCTCCCCTCTGCGCCGACCCCCTGCACCCCCGGGCGGCCCGAACCGCCATGGGCTGTGTCGCCGTGCTCCCCTGGGAGCGGCTCCCCCTGGAGAAGCTGGCCCGGGACTATCCCCTCTTTGCCCTGGAAACGGGCGGCATCCCCCTGGCGAACTTCCCCTTTCCCCGTCGCGGCATCATGATCACCGGTTCCGAAGAACTGGGGGTCAGCCCCGAGGCCCTGGCCCTGGCGGACGCCTCCCTGGGGCGGGTAACCATCCCCATGTACGGCGCCAAGGGATCCCTCAACGTGTCGGTGGCCTTCGGTATTGTGATGCAGGCCTGGGCCGCTCAAATTCCATGGGAGGTAATCTATGACGGTACAGAAACGTAGGTCAATGTATAGGAATACGAAGGCTGCCTCACACAGGGTACTATGAGTCTTCATAATGGCCTTTGCAGGAGAGAATCCGCAGGTTATTCGTGGCGAGGTTGTTGATTTTCCGAAGCGTTTTGCGGTCCTGGGTCTGCCATTCCATGTATTCCGCCAATGCGGCAGGTGCAAAAGTGGTGTCATTCATCAGCCATCGATTCCAATTGTTCCATGGACAGCACAATGCCTTTCCCTTCTGCCAATTCGGCCCGCGCCTTGTCCAGTTTCGACAAATACTCCGCGTTACGCCGGGCCTTCACTATTTCCTGATATTCTTTCTCCGCCAAAACGACCACCCGCTGCGTTTTATAGGTGTTTTTTACACGCTGAATAAAATCATTGGATATTTCATTGGCCTGTACCGCTAATGCTCCATTCATACTTTCACCTTCAGGAAGCAAGTATAGCAAAAATGAAAAAGGTATGTAAGCCGGCCCCCAAGCGCCCCGCCCGGTGGGCAACAAAAAGCGGGGGCTTCCCGGTCGTGGTGGATAACCGGAAAGCCCCCGCAAAAATACTGCGGTTAGGAATTACTTGGATGTAAAGCCAGGCGAAGGCACGTTGTTGCCGCTAATAATCTCCTTCTGGTCCCCCTTGTCCAGGAAGCTGCTAAAGAAGTTCGTAATTACCAGTTTGCCGCTTACGAAATTGTACGAATAGGTGTAGTTAGTGTCTTTAACCCCGAAGAACCCGTTGCCGGTAATGATCAGCGTACCGTTCTTGGCGGTATAGGCGACCACTGCCGAGCTAGGTATATCAGTACCGTCACCCTCTTCGACGACGGCCGTATTCTTCCACTCGGTACCGGTGACGAACCGCCCGCCAAAGGTCAACGTCCCCCCGTTGCTGAACTTCAGGGTGTAGGGCCCCGCAGCCGGGTTATCATCCGCCCCGCTAACAACCGGTTTAAGCGTATAGGACCAGGTCCTCCCCAGCAGCGCGGGATCCACCAGGTCGCTGCATCCCGTTAGAACCATGCCACCGGCCAACGCCAGAACGATGACCGCCAACCCAATTTTCTTGCTCATAATTATCTCCTCTATAAATTGCTATCATACAGGCGCCTGCCGCCGGGTCTCCTTCCACCAAAAGAACCCGGACGGCTTGATTAGCTCCCTGTATCCTCTATCATAAAAAGGCCAACGGCCTTTTATACCCTGCACAACGGTCCATTTAGGCAATGATCTGGCTAACCACATCGCTCCAGGGCCCGCGCTCCCCCCCGGCTTTTTCGTATGCCGTGGCGTAGTCAACCACCTTCCCGTAGTCCGCTTCCTTCCATTGAAAGCTCCGGCCCGTCCCCGTCTGAAATACCGAAGGCATATCCTCCGCCCGGGCCTGGGGTTCTTCCGCCCCCCGCAGCCTGTGGGCAAAGGCCACCCCCTCCACCAGCGCCGGCTTCTCTTTCGTATGGGTCTCCGGGTTCACCGCGGTTACCCGGTGCTTCCCCTTGCCGGCGGGTTCTACCACCGTCTCCGGTTTCAGCTCCGGCACGGGGTGGGGAGTGGAGGTCGTGTCCCGCAAAGGAAGGCCCATGCTCTCCTTGTCCTCGTCTGTTACTGCCGGGTTCCGGGCGATATAGCCCTGGACATAAATCCGCAGGCCGCCGGTAAGCGCTTTTTTCGCCTCGTTCTTGGCGAGGGTATCCACCTTGCCGTGATTAGGCGCATGATACGCAGCCAGGGCCGTCTCAAAGGCGGCGACGGGGGCCTCGAGCATGGCCTGCGGGCTGGGAACTTCCCAGCGGGTAAAGTTTGCCAGGGCATAGGCGTAGAGGTTCTTCGCAAAGCTCAACAGTTCGCCATCCGTTTTGGGGATGTAGTCATGGTTTTGAGCCATAGCAGCCTCCTCTATCTGTGGATAGATGCCCCCCGGTCTTTGGGGGAGTGTTCCCAGCCTTTGGGGGAATGTTCCCGGCCTTCGGGGGAGTGTTCCCGCTCTCTGGGGGAATGTTCCCGGCCATCGGGGGAATGTTCCCGGCCTTTGGGGGAATGTTCCCGGCCTTTGGGGGAATGTTCCCAGCCATCGGGGGAGTGTTTTTTGAGAAAATTTGATAAAAAAAGTGACTTTGAAGCGTTAGGTACTTGGCGATGGAAGCCGCTGAATAGCGGCGGTTGATACTTCCTGTCTGAGCAAGCCCCGCTAGGGGCTTGACAAAGCTATGAGGAGTGCAATAATTCTCTGGGCTCTGGGCTCTGGGCTCTGGGCTCTGGGCTCTGGGCTCTGGGCTCTGGCTAAATACTCGTTCATAAAAACAAGTATAGCAGAGGAGGCAAAGTTTGTCAAGTTTTTTTTCATTTTTTTTGAAAAATCTCGATGTTTTTTTTTGTTTTGGGTAATCAACAACAGATTACGCCCTAAAGCTCCCTCGCGTAAGCGAGTTCTTGGGTATTAAACCCTTCGCTTTAGCCCGGTACCGGTCTAATCCGCCCCTCTTCCACGGCAAAAACCAGGGTATCCCCTTTCTGGTAGCGTTCGATGGGCTCTTCCGGGAGGAAGGTATAAAAGGCCTGATCATAGGAGGGCATGTGGGCCAAAAAACGGCGGCGTTTTTCCGGGTCCAGTTCCAGGAGCACATCGTCCAAAAGCAGCACGGGGTTCCTGCCGGTTTGGGCGGAAAAACGCCGGGCCTGGGCCGAACGGAGCAGCAGAGCCAGGAGCCGCCGTTGGCCTGTGGAAGCCTGAGCGCTGAATTCCCCGCCGTCACAGTGGTACTGGTAGCGATCCCGGTGGGGTCCCGAAAGAGATACCCCGGCGGCCTTTTCCCGGGCCCGGCGGCCGGCCAAGCCTTCGATGATACGGTTCATGTCCCCATCCTTCCAGGACGGGCTGTAGCTCACCGTGATACCTGATATACCGGCCACGTCCTCGTAAAGAGGGCCGAAAACGGCCGAAAACTGGCAGGCGGCTTCTTTTCGCTTTCCCATAATTTTAAGGCCGTATTCAGCAAGCTGAGGGTCCAGGGTGTCCAGGAGGGCCTCTCCGGCGGAATTCAGCGCCAAGGGGCCGCCGTATTCAGGGGACCGGAAAACCAGGTTCCGAATTTTGAGAACCCGGCGATAGTGGCGAAGATCTTCCAGATAGGCCGGGTCGGTAAGGCTCTGAGTCTGGTCGAAGAACCAGCGCCGGTCCTCGGGGGTACCGGATACAAAGGCCATGTCCTCGTGGCAAAAAACAATACAGGGAATTACCGCAAGGAGTTCCTTCCGGTCCTCCAACCGCTTGCCGTCAAGCTCCACCGTCTTACGGCCCCTTTCTATCTTAACACAGATTTTCTCGTAAAGGGGATTTTCCAACCGGGCTAGGACGGAACAGTCCTTTTCACCGTTTCGGACCATTTCACCGTCCCGGCTACCCCGGAAAGATGAAGCGTAAGCACAAAAGTAGAGAGCTTCCAGGAAGTTAGTCTTGCCCTGGCCATTTTCCCCCACGAGAAAGATATCTTTGCCCCGGACATCCAGTTCTTCATCCACCAGGTTACGAAACGCGGCAGTACGAAAAAATGCAAAGGCCATTACCGCCCTTAATCAACCTGCATGGGCATAATGATATGGAAAAAGTTCTTTTCCGGTACCGGCTTTAGGGTGATAGCTTTGTTCGGTTCGTTGAATAAAAGCTGGACTTCCTCATCGCTTATCACCTTAAAAGGCTCCTCAATATAACGGTAATTAAGGGCGATGGAAACCGGTTCACCTTCATACTTACAGTTTATTTCCATCTTGGCCTCGCCTATATCGCTTTCTTCGGAGGTAATCACAACACCTTCATTGGAAACACCGAGATAGATACGCCGGGATTTCTGTTCCACAAGCAGGGCCACGCGCTTAAGGGCATCGAGCATTTCCTCACGGTTTACGGTAAAGGAATAGGCCTGGCTCTCGGGGATGACCCGGCGGTAATTGGGGAATTGACCTTCTATGAGTACCGAATAAAGCTCATAGGAACCGAATTTGACAAAAATACTCTTATCGGTGATGGAAACGGCAACCAGACCCTCGTCACCAGCCCGCTTAAGGACAATATTGAGAATCTTTGGAGGAATAATCACACTGGAAAAGTCGGGAACCACCGCGCCTATATCCTGAGATATATAGGCCAGGCGCCTGCCATCGGTACCTACCATGACCAGGGTATCGTTCTGTTTTTCGCAGAGTACACCGTTCATAAAGTAGCGGGTTTCGTCATCGGATACCGCAAAAACGGTCTGCATGATCATTTCTTTGAAATCTTTGATAGGTAATTCAAAGAAATTCTGCCCACTAGCAACGGGAAATTCTGGAAATTTATCCGATGCGATACTTTTAAGATGAAAATTCCCCTTCATTTCTTTTGATTTGATGTTAATTTTCAAATCATTTTGATCAAATTCCATCTCACCATCAGGGATGGAGGTCAAAATTCCCAGGAATTTATCACCAAAAACCGTGGTAGAGCCCTCGGCCAGGACAGTTACCGGTACTTTGGTCTCAAAATTCACCTTGAGGTCCGTGGATTTGATCACCAGGGTATCGTTTTTTGCCTCCAAATAGATGTTGGACAGAATGGAAATGGCATTTTTCGAAGAGATAATCTCCTGGGCAATGCTGATTTCTTTGATGAGAATACTTCGTTCACAGCTAAATTTCATTTTCTTGCTCCTTACTCTTTCTATAGTATATATATAATTAGTAATCATAGTAATAGGTCTTGTTTAATTGTGAAAAATCGGCTTAATTCCTGGTTGAATAACAAATTAGCTTATGTACAACCCAGGGAAAAAGGAAAAAAATTTTCCACCCTATCCACCATGATGATAATTATCCCCTGATAATAACAAAAAACACCCATTTTTTCCACGGTTAATTATTAAAGCACTATATTTTGGTATTATACTCCTTAATCATCCTGATAAGAGTTTGGATCGTAGAATCCAGGGTTGGGTCCGCGTGAATTCGTTCTTCTATTTGCTTGCAAGAATACATCACCGTGGTATGGTCACGGCCGCCAAAGAACTGGCCTACTTCGGTGGTAGAATATTCGGTGATTTCCCGGGTTATATACATGGCAAGCTGCCGGGGCAGGACGATGTTTTGGGATCGTTTTTTGCCTTTGATGTCATTCATGGCCAGGGAAAAATAGTCGGCAACTACCCGGATGATAGTGTCTACGGAAATATTGGTTTGTTTAGGTGAGGCAAAGGCGTCCTTGAGTTGTTGCCGGGCTATTTCCAGAGTGATGGGCCTGCCTACTAACTCCGCATAGGCTATTAGGGTATTGAAGGCCCCCTCCAGGTCCCGCACGTTGGTGCTAATGTTCTTGCTGACCAGACCGATGACTTCGTCGGGAATGTTTTTGCCCCTGAAATCGGCCTTTTTATGGAGGATTGCACAGCGGGTTTCGTAGTCCGGTGGTAAAAGGTCCACGGTAAGGCCCTGGGAAAACCGGGATTTAAGCCGCTCCGTGAGGTTTTTCAGTTCTGAAACCGGCCGGTCGCAGGTAAATACCATCTGTTTTTTGGCATTGTACAGGGCGTTAAAGGTATGGAAAAGCTCCTCCAGAGTGGCAGTCGAATTTACCCCAAAAAGGTGGATATCGTCTATTAAAAGGATGTCCGTAGAGCGGTATTTCCGGGTAAATTCGGCCATCTTGTTGACGTGGGTGATGACCCCTACATGCTCGATAAATTCATTGGTAAAGTCTTCTGCGGTTACATAGATGATTTTTGCGTTGGAATTGTCGTGGGCATAGTTTCCGATAGCCTGCATCAGGTGGGTCTTGCCTAGGCCTACACCGCCGTAGATCAGGAAGGGATTGTAGGCTATTCCGGGGTTCTTGGTTATGGCCATGGCGGCGTTAGCGGCGAATTTGTTGTTGTCCCCCACTACATACTTGTCGAAGTTATAGTCCCGGTTCAGTTTTTGATGGGGTGGGCGCTCTTTAGGTATGGCTATGTGTTTTTTCCCGGTGTTTTCCGTGTTTTTCGGAAAATTTTCCTCTGGCTCCTCCAAATTCACGGTCTCCGGGGCCGTTTTCCGAGGCCGAACTTCGAGAACCACGGCTAAATCCTTGCCAGTAAGCTCCCGGACCTTGGCTTCCAGGTAATCCTGGTAGCGGGATTGGACCTGATCCCGGTAAAAAGACGAGGGAACAGTCACTATGACTTCGTTTTCCGTGGATTTGAGGTAGCGGAGGTCAAACCACATGGCAAATTCCTGCTCATCTTTCTCCTTTTGAATGAGGTTGAGGGTTTCTTTCCAAAAAATCTCGTAATCCCAATCCGCCATACAGCTTCTTTTAATCTCCCGTAATATTCACAGCTTATCCACAGAGGCCATTATATCACAAATTCAGGAAAATGGGGCGAATTTTATCAAAAATTTGCCCTTTCCTTAATACCTGAATAGTGATATTACCTAATTCCTTGTAACACAAAGAATTATCAAACATTAAATGCCCTTTATCCGTAGCTCCCAAATTTTAACCCCCCGTCGATCATACCAGATTCCAGCCAGCAATTCACCGGAATAAGTTATACACAGGTTCCTCACCGCCAAAAGGACAACGAAATACTAAAGTTTTCAGTTGCCTTCTTAAAATTATCTATAGTATATGCGGTCTTTACTTTTTTGTGCAAGATGCATATACTGGACCTACTTTATGAGTTCAGAATATTCAGCGCAAAACATCCAGGTTCTCAAGGGTCTTGAGGCGGTCCGTAAGCGGCCGGGTATGTATATCGGGACCACGGGCATCGATGGGCTGCATCACCTGGTGTATGAAGTAGTAGACAATTCCGTGGACGAGGCCATGCAGGGCCACTGCGACACGATCCTCGTGGTGCTGGAGGGCAATGACGTGGTCCGGGTGGAGGACAACGGCCGGGGTATCCCTGTGGATATCCATGCCGGCGAGGGGATCAGTGCCCTGGAACTGGTTATGACGAGGCTCCATGCGGGGGGTAAATTCGACAAGAAGAGCTACAAGGTTTCCGGGGGCCTCCATGGGGTGGGGGTTTCGGTGGTAAACGCCCTGTCCGAGTGGTGCGAGGCCTATGTTTATAACGATGGGAAGGTCTATACCCAGCGCTACAAGCGGGGTGAAGTTGAAGCGCCGGTTCATATGGTGCTCCCTGCGGAGCTGCCTAACTGGGGTCCGGGGCCTGCCTCAGCCCAGGGCCGGGGTACGGTGACCCGGTTTAAGGCCGATACCACGATTCTCGAGAGCACCACCTACAACTTCGATGTACTCTCTAACCGGCTGCGGGAACTGGCCTTTTTGAACAGCGGTCTCAAGATTACGATACGGGACGAGCGGCTTTCCACGCCCAAGGTCCACGATTTTAAGTTCGATGGCGGGGTCTTAAGCTTTGTGGAATACCTCAACAAGGGCAAGACCGTGCTCCACCGGGACCCCATCTTCATCAAAGGCAGCCGGGAGGACGAGGCCCAGGGTACGGTAGAGCTGGAAATGTCCCTGCAATACAACGACGGCTTTAATGAAATCATGTACTCCTTTGTGAACGATATTAACACGAGGGAGGGAGGCACTCACCTTGTGGGCTTTAAGTCCGCCCTGACCCATACCCTGAACGAGTATCTCAAACAATCCAAGCAGTCCAAGAAGCTGGAGGAGAGCCTCTCCGGGGACGATGTGCGGGAGGGTCTTACCGCAGTGCTTTCGGTGAAGGTGCCCAACCCCCAATTCGAGGGCCAGATCAAGGGCAAGCTGGGCAACTCCGAAGTCCGGGGCATCGTGGAGTCTCTGGTGAACGAGCAGTTGGAACTCTATTTTGACCAGCACCCCGATGTGGTAGGGAATATTCTGGAGAAATCGGTCCTGGCGGCCAAGGCACGGATTGCGGCGCGGCAGGCCCGGGACGCTACACGGCGAAAGAACGCCATGGACAGTGCGGGCCTCCCCGGCAAGCTGGCCGACTGTTCCGAGAAGGACCCGGCCCTCTGCGAGCTCTTTCTTGTGGAGGGGGATTCCGCCGGGGGCTCCGCCAAGATGGGCCGGAACCGGCGTTATCAGGCCATCCTCTCGCTCTGGGGGAAGATGATGAACGTGGAGAAGCAGCGTATCGAAAAGGTGGTAACCAACGAGAAATTGCAGCCCGTCATCGCCAGTATCGGGGCGGGTTGCGGGGAGGCGTTTAACATCGCCCGGATACGCTACCACAAGATCATTATCATGGCCGATGCGGATGTGGACGGTTCCCATATCAGGACCCTGCTGCTGACTTTTTTCTACCGCTATATGCGGGAAATGATTGAGCGGGGCCATGTGTTTCTGGCCATGCCGCCTCTCTACCGGGTGAGCTACGAGAAAAAGACATTCTACGCCTACGATGACATCGAAAAGGACCGGATCCTGGCCGAATCGGGCCGGGACCCGGAAAAAGTTGGGATACAGCGTTACAAGGGTCTGGGCGAGATGAATCCCGGGCAGCTCTGGGAGACTACCATGGACCCATCCCTGCGGAACATCATCCAGGTACACCTGGATGATGGCGTGGAGGCCGAGCGGATCTTCAGTACCCTGATGGGCGAGGAGGTGGCCCCCCGGCGGGAATTTATCGAGGAGAACGCCTTGGCTGTGGCGAATTTGGATGTGTGATGTGAATTAGTGGTTCCCAACTGGATTAATCAACGCCTATGCATTTCAAAGAAGTCAAAGGCATCTTGTCTCCGCATAACGGCATGAATATCAGCCGGGGCTGTGTTCATGGCTGCATCTATTGCGATGCCCGAAGCGCCTGTTATAATATGCCCCATGAGTTTGAGGACGTGGAAATAAAAATAAACGCCCCTCAATTATTGGAAGAACGGCTAAAAACCAAACGCAAAAAATGTATGATAAGTACCGGGGCCATGAGCGATCCCTATATTCCCCTGCCGGAAAATCTCAGTAATATCAGAAGCTGTTTAGAGATTATAGAAAAACACGGCTTTGGCCTCGCGATTCAGACAAAATCAGATTTGATATTACGGGACCTTGATATATTAAAGAGGATTAACCATAAAGCCAAATGTGTTGTCGAAATGACCCTTACCACTTTTGACGAAGGTTTGTGTAAAATACTGGAACCCCATGTTGCAACAACCAAAGAACGATTTGAGGCGCTGCACATACTGCGGGATCAGGGCATACCAACGGCGGTCTGGTTAAGCCCCATACTGCCCTTTATCAATGACACGGAAGAAAATCTACGGGGTATATTGGGGTATTGCATCGAGGCAAAGGTCTATGGAATTATCTGTTTTGACATGGGTATGACCTTACGGGAAGGGGACCGGGAGTATTTTTACCAGAATCTTGACAAGTCCTTTCCCGGATTGAAACAAAGATATCAAACCAGGTATGGGAATGATTATATCATCACCAGTGATAAAAACCGGGCGTTGATGGACATTTTCTCTGAAATATGCCGGCGGAACAACATCGTCTGTGATAACGATACGGTATTCGAATATCTTCGCAGCTTTGAGGAAAAGCATACCAGGGAACAATTAACATTATTTGACCTGGATTGAAGTCTTGTTGATTTTCGCCCAGGTGTCCCGCAATCCGGTGGTCTTGTTGAAGACCGGCCTGCCATCCGCCCCGGAATCCGGGTCCCGTACAAAATAACCCAGCCGCTCGAACTGAAAATACCGGCGTTCACCATCGTTCACCGCCAGGCCCGGTTCCCCCCAGGCCCCGGGAATTACTTCCAGGGAATTGGGATTGAGGTTATCCACAAAGTCCCCGCCGGGGGGCACATCCATGGGTCTTTCCGCGCTGAACAGGTAGTCGTAGACCCGCACCTCAATGGGCACGGCGCTTGCCAGAGCCACCCAGTGGATAGTTCCCTTTACCTTCTTGTTGTCCGGGGCATTACCGCCCCTGGTTTCCGGGTCATAGCTGCAATGTACGGCGGTTACTTCCCCGGCAGCGTTTTTGTCGCAGCCCGTGCAGGTAACGATGTAGCCGTAGCGGAGCCGCACAGAGTTGCCAGGGAACAGCCTGAAGTACTTGGGCGGCGGCGTCTCCTCAAAATCACCCGCTTCGATCCAGAGCTCCCCGCCAAAGGGCAGTTTCCGCATCCCCGCCGCCGCGTCTTCGGGGTTGTTTACCGCCTCGAGCTCTTCGGTCCTGCCCCGGGGCCAGTTGTCGATGATGAGTTTCAAGGGCTTGAGCACCGCCATCACCCGCAGGGCCCGTTTGTTCAGGTCCTCCCGCAGACAGTATTCCAGGAAGGCGATGTCCACCATACTGTCGGTCTTGGCGATACCGATCTGGGACACGAAGCTGCGGATGGCCTCCGGGGTATAGCCCCGGCGCCGGAGCCCCGCGATGGTGGGCATCCGGGGATCGTCCCAGCCGGACACCCGGCCTTCCTGCACCAGCCGCAGGAGCCAGCGTTTGCTCATCACCGTGTGGGTCATGTTAAGGCGGGCGAACTCGATCTGCCGGCTGGGGAAGACCCCGGCCTCCCGGATAAACCACTCGTAGAGAGGCCGGTGGATCTCGTATTCCAGGGAACAGAGCGAGTGGGTAATACCCTCCCTAGCGTCCGAGAGAGGGTGCTGGAAATCATACATGGGGTAGATACACCACTGGTTGCCGGTCCGGTAGTGATATTCCCGGCGGATCCGGTACATCACCGGGTCCCGGAGGAGCAGGTTTGGGTGGGCCATGTCGATTCTGGCCCGTAAGGTTTTCGCCCCGTCGGCAAACTCCCCGGCCCGCATCCGGGCGAACAAATCCAGGTTTTCTTCTATAGAACGGTTCCGGTAGGGGCTGTCCCGGCCGGGGGGCGTCTCGGTAATGTTGTTTTTATCCGCCACTGCCGTACCCCGGTATTCGCGCATCTCCTCGTCGCTCAAATCGTCCACATAGGCGAGGCCCTTTTTGATAATCTTTACCGCAAGCTCGTAGAGGTACTCGTAGTAGCCGGAGGCGTAGTATTCCCGGCCCTCCCAGTCGTAGCCCATCCACCGGATATCCCGTTTGATGGCTTCCACGTAGCTCTGATCCTCTTTTTCCGGGTTCGTATCGTCAAAGCGGAGGTTGCACGTACCCCCGAACCTTTCCGCCATGGAAAAGTCGATGTAAAAGGCCTTGCAGTGGCCGATGTGGAGCCAGCCGTTAGGTTCCGGCGGGAAACGGGTGTGCACAGAGCTGAAGCGCCCTGCGCTAAGGTCTTCCTTAATAAAATCGCTGATAAAATCGCTGGTTTCCGTGTTTTCCATAAGTATACTCCCGGTCAGGGCGGCCCTTTTAGGCTGCCCTAGAAGTTAGTCAAATAGCAGAGCCCGATGAGCAGCACCGGGTAGAAGCTCTCTGCGTCCTCAATCTTGGCCAGGTAAGCCAGGCGCCTGCCGTACCACCAGAAAAGCCCGATTTGAGGGTCGATCCGCAGGGTATATTCGGTAAAATCCTCCCGGCGGCTTTGGGCGCCGAAGAAGAGGTTCGCCAGCTCGTCCAGGATATCCCCGAACTCCGTCAAAGCCCCCCGGTAGTTACCCCCCTTGATGGCCTCCACCAGCCCCGGAACCCGGTCCTGAAGCTTCTCCTTGCGGGACTCATCGACCTTCTCGACCCAGGTTTTCTGGATCAGGAGGTTGATGTTGTTCCCAAAATGGCTTAAAAAACGGGCCTTTTCGGCGGGGGAAGCCGCCAAAAGCCGCCGGTACTCGCCCCCGGCGCCGAGCATTTCCGCAAAGGCCAGGGCCTGTTCCAGCCCGGGCCCCTTCTGGGGGAAGCCCCCAGGCCCATGGGGGAAGCCCCCGGGGGGGAAAAGCCCCTCGGCGGTTTCCCGGTATTCCGCAGGGATCGCGTTATTTACGGTGGCCGAATACGCATGCATAAGTTAACCATGCCCGGAAACGCGGAAGTTGTCAAGCTGGTATCAACGAGGGAAAATCATGAAAAAAGAGTGCAAAAAGGGTGCAAACCACTTGACATAAATGTGCAGATATGCTACATTACTAGTCATGATGTTTGAAGAGCAAAAACCGGGCCTGAATTTCACGGGAACTGCGCTGGCGGATTCACCAGTTCAGTTCAGTTCAGTTCAGTTCAGTTCAGTTCAGTTCAGTTCAGTTCAGTTCAGTTCAGTTCAGTTTAGAGGCCCCCTGCTCTCTCACTAAAACCACCACCCATAACATGGCTATATCCTCAAGGTTTACGGGCGTTCCCGCAAGGTTTGCGGGTGTCCCCGCAAGGTTTGCGGGTGTCCCCGCAGGGTTTGCGGGTGTCCCCGCAGGTTTTGCGGGTGTCCCCGCAAGGTTTGCGGGAGTTCCCGCAAGGTTTGCGGGTATTCCCGCAGGTTTTGCGGGCGCCCCCGCAAGGTTTGCGGGTGTCCCCGCAGGGTTTGCGGGTGTCCCCGCAGGGTTTGCGGGTGTCCCCGCAAGGTTTGCGGGCGCCCCCGCAGGTTTTGCGGGTGTCCCCGCAGGGTTTGCGGGGCGCCGCATCCCAACCGTGAAATTTTTTGCATACGTCAAAAAGGAGCGTTTTTATGGCAGCAAGACATGACTATATCCCCCAGGGGGAGGCGGCATTCAGCAAATGGGCGCAGTATCTGCTCAACTATGTGAGCGATAAGTGCACGGGGGCGCCCCC
>JAITNM010000298.1 GCA_031290475.1 Treponema sp.
GAAAAGTACCGGGGTTTACCCCGTACAGCCGCTTAAAAAGAACCGCTCCGGCATCCGCCGTCTTTTTTCCCATTCCCATGCCGTCATTATATCATCCGTGCGGTTATTAAACAAGTCTAGTAAAAAGCTATTGACAATATACAAGAATAATGATATAATATTGGTATGAATATCTCTCGGAGGGATTATGCCTACAATTAGACCAAGCGCTGATTTAAGAAATAGCTATAATGAAATTTCTGAATTATGCCATGAATACGCTGAACCTGTATTTATTACAAAAAATGGAACAGGGGATCTCGCGGTAATGAGTATAGAAGCTTATGAATTATTGGCTGGAAAACTGGAATTATATTCCCTTATTAATGAAGGTTTGGAACAAGCAAAAAATGGAAAAACCAAACCAATGAAAGAGTCAATAAAATCCATTTGGGAAAAAATTCAGTAATTATGTATTCTGTACATATTACGGATATTGCCGAAGAAGATATATTATCCACAGTAAAATATATCGCTGATGTATTAAAAGCGCCAGTGTCCGCCAATCATTTGTTGGATGAAATTGAAAAATATGAAAATATTCTTGAAAATACACCAAATATTCATTTGTACCCGGTGAGTATTTAACAACTAAAGGGCTAAAATATGTAATGGTAAAAAACTATATGTTATTCTATACAATAAATGAAGAAGAAAAGATTGTAACTGTAATTAGATTTTTATATGGACATAGAGATTGGAAAAATATTTTAAAAATAAATAATGCAGAAGAAAACAAAAACCGTCGATCAGGTACCGGACGGCTCGGCAATAAATTAGACGATATGAAAGAGGTTTGCCTATAATGTGGACACATTATAGGCAAACTCTAATCAGTGTTTACCGTCCTCCGGAGGGGAACCTTCGGCGGGGGGTCCCGGAGGCGCCAGATAATGCCCCTCGGCAATACGCTGGGCAATTTCCAGAGAAACGGCGATACCCTGGCAGGCCTTCTGCACATCCAGCACACTGGCATTAACGTCCCGGGAAATATTCTTGAGCTGTTCAACGGTGGAGTAGATCAAATCGCTTTCCTTCTGAATTTCGTCGGAGCCCGACCTGACCTGCTGGGCTGTTTCCTGCAAGGCCGAAAGGGCCCCCAGGATGCGGGCGCCGTTGGCGGCCTGGGCTTCTACCGCGCTGGTTACCGAAGCAAATGACGCCTGCATGTCCGTAACCTCGGTGAACATACCCTGCATGGTATTCACCGTGGCGTCTGATACTGTTCGGATGGCGGCAATGCCGTTGCGCATCTTTTTTATTTCATCAGAAATAGACGACGATTCCTTGTTGGACGATTCCGCAAGCTTGCGGATCTCCTGAGCCACCACCGCGAAACCCCGTCCCGCTTCGCCGGCGTGGGCCGCCTCAATGGCGGCGTTCATGGCCAGGATATTGGTTTGGGAGGCGATGTTCCCCAGGGTCGTGTTGGCCTCCTCAAGGAAGCCCGACTGTTCCTGTATCCGCGAAAGCTCTTCGGTAAGGTTGTTGATCATCTTGCGGCTTTCGCCGGAAGCCCGGCTTAAATTACCGGTGGTCTCATTAACCTGCTTTACCACGGAGCGCACCGATTCAGTATCCTTTACCATCTGTTCAATGGTCCTGGATGATTCCTCAATGGTTTCACCCTGGGAATCCACCGCCCCTTCAAGGGACTGGATGTGGCGGATGATCCCATCCACGGCCTCGGAAGTCCGGGCCACCGATTCAAGCTGGTTATCGGTTTTACGCTGGGCCGAGTCCATGCTGCGGGTAATCACCTCAAGGCCGCTGGAAGAATCCGCGATAGAACCATTCAGGTTCTGGCTGATGTTCTGCTGCCCCTTGTGCTGGTTGGTTATATCGCCGATGGTTGCTTTAAGACTTTCCTTTATGGCCGCAAGGGCATCCTGTACCGCGCCGATTTCGTCCTTCCGGGTGCATTTTATGGTTATGCCGAAATTGCCCTTGGCGAGGCTGTCGGCGGAGGCCAGAACTTCTTTTATGGGAGCAATCAGCGAGGCGGCCACCCTGAGGGATAGAAGCCCCGCCACCACGATGGCGCCCAGGATGGAGAAGACCAGGGCAAAACGCGCCCGCTGTTCGAGGCCCCGCACCATGGAGATATCGTAATCAAGGCCCAAAACCGCGACAGTCCGCCCATTGTGTTTTACGGGCAGAAAGGCTGAAATAAACGTTCCCCATTCGTCGGTATACACATCGCTCATGGTGAGCTCTCCCGACGAAAAAACCTCCCCTATTTCATCGGGGGGATCGTCATAGCTTTTTAGCCACATTTCGTCAAATTCCCCGGGGCTTAAGCCAAAGTCATCGTTATCAAAAATAAAACCAAAGCCGTCTTCCGTGGGCCTGACGTAATAAATATAGGCAAAACCGAACTGTTCGGCGGTGGCTTCCATGTTGGCCAGGAGGTCAAAATAGACATCGGAACGCGCTTCCCCTTCGGCAATCAGGGAATCCGTATCTTCCAGAATAGGGTAAGTTTTTATGATGATTTCCCCCACGTTTACTATGACGCCTTCGTAGGAGTTTTTGATATAATTGATGTACTGGTTATACATCATAAAACCTACTCCGAGGGAAACTAAAACACAGACGCCGGTAAAAAGCAGAAAAAAGGTTAAACGCAGGCTCTTCATGAGGCTTCGCCTCCTGTTCGGTTTGATAACGCGGCCATGCGGCCGCGCAATAGTAAGGTTATCATGAGGCTTCGCCTCCTGTTCGGTTTGATAACGCGGCCATGCGGTCGCGCAATAGTATAGATATCATTTTACCCCCTGGGACGGGACGCAAGATACGCTATATATTTTTCCATTTCCCGGACAGAGGGAGACCCGGCAATCAGCAATCCGGCTTCAAACCGGGAAACCTCGCTCCGTACCCAGCGGACTTCAACTTCCACATCAAAGGCGCCCAGTCCTGAGGGCTTTTCGGGGGATATCTTCATGATGTACTTTTCCCCCGAGACCAGGGCAGCAAAGGTTTTGCTCTGCATACAGAAGCCGCCAAGGCTGATATTTTTCAGCAGGGCCTGTCCGTCAAAGCCGTTAATGCGGACCCCCGCTACCGAGTCGTACCGGGGAGCCCTTTGAACTGCTTCGTCCTTGTTTTCTTCTTCTTTTTTCTTTTTGAAAAATGCCATACTCCTCCTCCTTTCCGTTTTAATACGTTAGCCGCACGCTGCTATTTCGGGGGGAACCAGGTACTTGCCCTCCGCGATTTTCCGCGCAATCTCCAGTGATGCCGCAATACCCTGGCTTGCCTGCTCTACATCAAGAACACTCGTGTTTACTTCTTTGGAAATATTTTTAAGACTGTCAACGGTTCCCTGGATTGAACCGCTTTCCTCCTGTATCCTGTCGGAACCGGATCGTACCTGTTTGGTGGTTTCCTGTAGCGTGTCAAGGGCGCCCATAATTTTTTTACTGTCTTTGTTCGTTATATACTTTCCTGATTTATGAATTAAAAAATTCTGTGTTTTTTCTATGCCGGAAGCGGAATTGGTAATGGCGTCCAGTCTGGCCATGGAAATATCTTCCGCTACAATGGCAACTTCCCTGCCCCGGTCGTCAAACATGAG
>JAITNM010000148.1 GCA_031290475.1 Treponema sp.
GAAGGCCACCTTATTATGGCCCGGGCGATCATGCGGTATTACTGCAAAAACATGGACACCTTTATTTTTTCCCTTATTCAGGTATACGGAAACCGGGAGGCGGGTACTATGGCCGCCCAACTTGCGCAGCGGGGTCTGGATATGCGGATCTTTTTCGATAAAATGGCAGCCGCAAAAATGGCATCCGCCGGCGGAGCCGCCGCCTATCCCGGATTGATGCAGCTCATCATCTGTACCGTCACCTTCTGGATTTCCTTTTTCCATAAACAGGGGCATACCCACGATGAAATCCCCTCCGAAGCGCTGGTGCAAAAGGTCAGTGATGATATTGAACGGAAAATTGGGGAGGGAATCGGTTTTGGGAAAAAAGAGGCGGCCGGCATAAATTTTGAGGCCCTGGAAGAGAAGATCACCGGAACCATCCCGGAATTTTCCGAGGGAGACGAGCTTCTGCGGGCGGTGGCTTCCGCGGTGGCCGAAGCGGGGCCCTGGAACGCCTCCATGAACATGGTGGCCCGGAAATCGGGGCTTTCCAAGAGCAGCCTCTATTCCCACTTCAAAAACAAGCAGGACATGATGGCCCAGCTCTTCCTCACCGAATGTGAGCGGATTATCGGCTTTGCCGAGCAGAGCAAAGGGTTTTCCAGCGTTCCCGCCGAACAGTTCTACCTGGTGATCTTCGCCATTGGAAGTTACCTCCGTTCCCGGCCCCAGATCCTGGTGGCCGTGGACTGGCTGCGAACCCGGAAGCTGGATCTGGGCATTAAGGAATCTCCCCGGTTTTTCAGGTGCCTTTCGGGCATTTCCCTTTACAGGGGGGGGGGGGATCTGGACCCGGCGGAACTGGAGTATCACGGCGAACGTTATGCCCAGTGGATGATCTTTCTCATCGTGAATATCTTGATGAATGGTAACAACCGGGAAAAGGGAACGGCAAAGCCGGGATGGTGGAATATTAATTTTAGGGATGTAAATCCCACGGAAGCGGGGATCATGGCAGTTACGAACGAAAGTTTCCGGATTCTTTTTAAATTTATGCTTTCGGGGATGAAGGGTGTAACAAATGAATGAAATAAAGTATTTTCTAATAAACTGTAACAAACGGCGGAATGCCGAAAAGGGCCGCGCTTTATGCGGGCCTATTGAACGGGCCTTTCTGCGGGATTCGGTGATAGATCACGTTCCCCGGACAGGCGAAGGAGTCAATGTATGATCCTATTTTTACAGGATCCGGGAGACGGGGATGGAAGCGTATCCTTGTCTGCGAACACAAGACGGAAAAAGCGCCGCGAAAAAGCGCCTCCTATGGCCGCAGCCGCAGGAGAGGGCGCCTTTTGCCGGTTGCTTTTGATGGCCATGATGGCGGTCTCCGGAACCGGGCTTTTTGCCCAGGAAGCGACGGCCCTGCCGGCGCCGCCCCTGCCGGAGGTAAAGCGCATCACCGTGGAAGAGGCGGTGGACATGGCCCTCAAGAACAACCTGAGCCTGGAATCCTCCCGGGTAGCGCTGGACACCAAGAAACGGAAATCCGATTTAGTATGGAACCAGTTCCTGCCGTCTCTGGATGTCCGGGGGACTCTGGCGCGGGATAATGAGGCCGGTTCCGTTTCGGCGACAATACCGATACCTCAGACCGGAATGCCGGTTACGATACCTGGAATCGGAGGCGGAATTCTTAACCCCAATTTTTTGGTTACCGATCCGATGGACCTTCCCCAATGGCATGTGCAGGGGAATTTTTCCGCCTCCCTGACCTTGAGCGCCGCCCTGGCCCACGGGATCAAGTCCATTAAGATGGACTACGAGACCGGGCTCCTCACCTATGAAAAGGCAAAACTCCAGTTGGAACGGGATGTGCGGAAGTCCTACTACCAGATGCTCCTGGTCAAGGAAAACATCGCCCTTTTGCGGGAAAGTTTTGAGACCGCCCAGCGGCGGGCCACAATGGCCCAGACCAATTACCGGAACGGCCTGGTACCGGAGGTAAGCTACCTCCAGGCCCAGGTGACGGTAGAAAATATGAAGCCTACTATCGATCAGGCGGAAAACGGACTGAAGCTTGCCATGGCGTCCTTTGCCATGAACCTGGGACTCCCCTATGATACGGATTTTGAACTTGAGCCGATTAAGGGTGAACTCAACTTTATCCCCCTGGATGTGGCGGAACTGATCCACAAGGCGTCAATTGAAAAACCGGATATTGTAGAATTGCGGCAGAGCCTTGCGACACTAAAAACATCCCGTACTGCCCAGGCGTTTCAGCTTTGGACCCCCTATCTCAATTTAAGCTGGGGCATAACGCCTATGTTTAGCCCTGCTTTGGATCCCTGGAAGGAAAGCTGGTTTAACAAAGACAACTGGTCTTCTTCCGGCAGTTTTTCTATCACCCTGGGGATGAACCTGAATGGCCTCTTGCCCTTTACCAAGGAAGGACAGGGTCTCAAGGATGTAGACAACAATATCCGTACCCTCAGCATAGGGCTTGCCCAGGCAATCCGGGGAACGGAAATCGAAGTTTACAACACCCTCTTCTCCCTGGAGCAGGCCAGGGTGAACACAGAGGCCCAGCGATATACGGTAAACCTTGCGGATCGCACCTACAGGCTCATGGAGCAGGCGTACCGGGCCGGGTTAAGCGAACTTTTGGAAGTACAGAACGCGGAACTGGAACTGCGCCGGGCCAGAATAGGAATATTGGAGCAGAATTTTAACTATATTAACGGCCTTGTGGATCTTGAATATGCCATAGGCGTACCCTTTGGATCCTTGAGCAACTGGAGCGAAAAATGAAAAAAATAGCAATAAACGAAATTACCGAGATCGCAGTAATTGCGCTGTTAATAGCGCTAGGCGCCATGCTCCTGTCCGGTTGTAACCGCAACGGTGGGCCCGGCGCTCCCGGCGGTCCGGGAGGATCGGCTTCCCAGGAAGCGCCGGTCTTCGCGGTGAACACCATCGCTGCTTCCCAAGGCCAGATCCGGGACTACCTGGCCCTTTCGGGAGATATTGTGTCCGGTTCCACGGTAGACACCTATTCCGACGCGGCGGGTAAGATTACCCGGGTCTTTGTCAACGTGGGCGACACAGTTACCCGGAA
>JAITNM010000074.1 GCA_031290475.1 Treponema sp.
CTTGAGGGGTGGCGGCGAAAAAAACACGGGGTGCGCCCCGTGTTTTTTTCGGCCGACAGGACCCCAAGAAACGTTTTTAAGGCAAAATTTGAATATTTTGTTTGAATTCTGAATTGCTGAGCCACGTGAGCGGTCTATTGACACAGTATCCCCCATTGTATAATAATTTCCTGAGAAGTTTATTCATAGAAAACAACCTGGGGAAAATTGATGGGCGTTATCAAAGGTAAATATACCTTCCGGATATTGATCAGTCTGATATTTTTTATAGGTTATTTTTTTACCACCGCCCAGCCAATACCGGTAGAGGCCATCATGGTTCCCCAGTGGCTGAGTTCCCTGGAATCCAATTACCCCGTTTATTTTGACGGCACGGCCCCGGTGCAAAACGGGGAACTTGCGGATTCGGCGGAGAATACCGCCGATCAAAGCCATGCCGCCGAAAACACAGGCCAGGAACCGCAGAATTCCCCGGCGGAAACACCTGCGGGAACACCCGATGAATCCGGGGCGGAGTTTCTCCTCCCCTTTGAACTGGGCGCGCGTTTTGGTTATATTGATCCTGAGGGAAGGTATGTCATAAACCGGGAGAAACAGGGGTATCTGTCGATTTCCGAAAACCATTGGGCCGAGTACAAAGCCCAGGCGGAAACTATTGAAGTTATGGATCCCCGGAACAAGCTGGTAGCCAAATTAACCGAACCCCGGGGGTACCCCCTGTTCCTGGACAACCGGCTTTTCATCATCAATGAAGAGCAGAACGCCATTACCGCTGTGGACGAGGCCGGCAAGAAACTCTGGAGTTATGACTTCGCCTCTCTCATCACGGATATTGATGCCGCGGCGGGTCTTATACTGGTAGGTTTTCTGGATGGCACGGTGGAACTTCTGAATAGCCAGGGGAAAAGGGTTTTCTTTTTTGAACCCGGAGGTTCCCGGCTTTCGGTGATCTGCGCCTGCCGAATTTCCCATGATGGAACAAAACTGGCGGTTATTTCGGGTTACGACGATCAGCGTTTCCTGCTCCTGGAAAAGTCTTCCGATTCTTATAAAGTGATCTACCACGAGTTTCTCTCCGGCGGATTCCGCCGGGCGGTTCACCTTGCCTTTATCGACAATGACCGGCGGGTGGTTTTTGAGCGGGAAGGCGGACTTGAGATCTACGATATAGCCGGAAGGACCAATGTCAAGGTTAATCTCGACGGGAGGATCAACGCCCTGGATAACTCAGGGGAGGACGATCTCCTCTTTGTAATCACCTCCCAATCGGAACAGCGCAAGGAGCTTGTCGGGATACGGTTTCCGGGAGAAATCATCATGGAAGCGCCTTTTAAGAGCAGGAACGCTTTCCTGGGAAGGAAAGGAGAACGGCTCTACGTAGGAGGCGGAAACGTTATAGCCGCCTTTGAGCTGCACCGGAGGTAAGCATGAAAAAAAGATATAAAAAAAACATACTTTCCGCCGTACTGTTACTGTTTATGACCGCGTTTCTGTGCGCTATGGACTGGCCTTCGGAAGACGGAGTGGCGGTGGATAATTTTGGTTCAAACCAGCAAGGGGCCCCTCTTCTGGGAATGGTCTTTGCAAGTGAGGGAGTTGTGCGGGCCGTAGAAGAGGGGGATATCCTCTTTACCCATATCCCCGGCAACAGCGCCTCCCGGCTTCCCTCTCCCCTTGGCGCCTGGGTGGCTTTAGATCACGGCGACGGACTCATCAGTATTTACAGCCGGCTTACGGATCCCGGGGACGCACAGGTACTGGAGAATGTAAGCCAGGGCCGGGTTATCGCCATGGCAGGAAAGTCCGGCTGGTCGAATAGAAACGGTTTTTTCTTTTCATTTTTTGACCGAAAGGAACGACGCTGGATAAATCCCTCTATGATCATCAGTCCTCCTGTAGATACCGTGCCGCCTGTGATCAATTCGGTGGAACTCCGTAATGCCGACGGGCAGAGCATCAGCCCTGCCCAGGCCCGGAGCATCAGTCAGGGACGGTACACCGTGGTCGTGAGCGCCGCAGATGCCCTTTCTCCGGGCGGGTCGGCAAACATGGCGCCCTACAGGCTGATCTGCTCGGTAAACGGCCAGGAAATCGGCGCCCTCAATTTTGAAACTTTTTCCACCAGAGACGGGGTGCTCATGGCCTACCGTAACGGCATGGTCCCGGCCAGACAGGCTTATGCGCCCTATCCTTCCTATGAAATAGGGGAACTGTCCCTTACCCGGGGACAGGCGGCAATAGAAATTATCGCCCAGGATATCAGCGGGAACACCCGGAATGTGGTTTTCCAGCTACAGGTTGAATGAAAACCTGGTCTACACCGGTAAAACAGCAAAACTGCGAACAAGTTCCCTGCGCCCTCTGCGGCGGCGCTGAATTTAAGCCTTATCTTTCCTGCGAAGGTTTCTCTTATGTAATCTGCAAAAAATGCAAACTCGTGCAAATGAACCCGCAGCCTAAAACAGAAGATGTACAGTTTCGTTACCGGGAAGATCATGGAAAAGATTATCTCTCCTACGAGCTTGCCAATGAAGAAACTTTTCTGCGCCTTCAGGAACTTTCCCTGAAAGATGCGGGCTTCCATGAAGCGGGCTTCCATGAAGCAGGCTTCCATGAAAGTGAAAACCTCGACAGCCCCTGGGATAATAAAAAAAGCGGGAAGCCTTCGGTGCTGGACATAGGCTGCGCCACCGGCGCTTTGCTTGCACGGCTCCGGGAGCGGGGCTGGAAAACCACGGGGGTGGAAATTTCTCTTCCCCAGGCGGAATATGCCCGGCGGGAACGGGGCCTTGATGTGCGTACCGCCCCGCTTGAAGAAAACCATTTTGACGAAAATAGTTTTACTGCGGTTCTGGCCTCCCACCTCATCGAACACCTTAATAACCCCTCTTCCCTCGTCCGGGAGGCGCACCGTATCCTCGTCCCGGGGGGCGGGCTTTTTATCACCACCCCGAATATCGCGGGATTCCAATTTCGCCTCTTCAGGGGAAGATGGCGTTCCGCCATCTTTGACCACCTCTACCTTTTTTCGGCAAAAACCCTGAAGGCCCTGCTCGCCCAAAACGGATTTGTTATTGAAAAAACAGTCACCTGGGGAGGCCTTGCCGCGGGAACGGTCCCCGCTCCATTAAAACGCGCAGCCGATAAAGCCGCAAAACGCGTAGGCGCCGGGGATGTAATGATGATCCGCTCGGTAAAAAGCTCCTAGACGCTGATTACACTATCGCCGGAAAAAGTTCTGCTTCCGGCGGCCGGCGATAGCTCCCCGGTTGAGCCATTTAAGCTTGACGAACACCATGACAAATGACGGAACCAGCGCGCCGAGCCATGCCAGGGGACCTGCCCAGCACGCCCCTACGTACCCAAAATACCTGGTCAGAATGATGGCGCCGAACATACGCATTAAAAGTTCCATAATTCCCGATATTGTAGGAACAAAACTATTCCCTAAACCTTGAAGGCTCTGGCGGCAGATAAACATAGAGGACAGGAGAACATAACAGACGCCGTTTATCTTGAGATACGTATGGGCCAGGGGAATCGCCGCGCTTCCCTTTTCAATAAAA
This sequence comes from Treponema sp., assembly GCA_031290475.1. GTDB lineage: Bacteria > Spirochaetota > Spirochaetia > Treponematales > Breznakiellaceae > JAITNM01. The sequence continues at coordinate 3,567 of JAITNM010000074.1, forward strand.
ATAGCGGCGAAGCGATCGCCGGTGAGGATAAACACTATTCCTATGATCACGCTGAAAGCTGCTGAAATACCAAGGCTCTGAAAAAGGCCCTTACGTATCCGGTCCGGCTTCCGGGCGCCGTAATTCTGGGCTACAAAGGTAGTCATTGCCGAACCGAAGGAAGACATGGGCATAATGGCCATCTGATCGATCTTCACCGCGGCGGCAAAGGCCGCCACAGCCAGGGTGCCTAAACCGTTCAGCGCAAACTGGAGTATCACTGTTCCAACAGCGATGATGCTGAACTGGAAGCCCACAGGAAGGGCTACCCTCAGGTGCTCCCATAGTTCCTTTCCCGCCGAATTGGCGGCCCCCCTTCTTAGAAAATACCAATCCTCCTTTCTAATACGCAAGACCGGTATTTTAGCGGTAATCATCGGAATGCAGAGGAGACCTGAAACAACCTGAGCTATCACGGTAGCATAAGCCGCGCCTTCGACCCCGGTGTGGAATACCAGGATAAACACAAAATCAAGAATGATATTGATAATACAGGCAATTATCAAAAAGAGAAGCGGGGTTCGGCTGTCCCCCACGGCCCGCATCATATTGGACAAGAGGTTGAAGAGGACCGTTGCGGCAATACCCGTGTAAATCACGATGATGTAACTATAGGCGGCATCAAGAATTTCCACCGGCGTCCGCATCAGAATGAGGAAATTCCGGGCGGTGCTCATACTGACGGCAGTCAACACCACAGTCATAGCCGCCGAAAGCAGTATGCTTGCCGCAAAACTCCTGCGCACACCCGCTTCGTCCCCGGCGCCAAAACGCTGGGCGGTAACAATAGAGGTTCCCTGGTTAAACCCCCAGACAAAACCGAGGATAAAAAAGCTGATGCTTCCGGTACATCCTACCGCAGCCAATGCCGTTACGCCTATAGTACGTCCTACAATAAAGGTATCCGCCATATTGTAGAACTGCTGAAACATGTTTCCGATAAAAAGCGGCGTGGCAAAGCCAATAATCAGGAGGATCGGATTACCTACGGTAAGGTTTTTAGTCATCGTTTCCCCAATTCTTCTTTATTCGCGGTGGGCATACATAAATATAACGCTACCGTCAAGCAAATACTAGGAGTTTGTCGGGCTTTAGCCCTTCCAATAGAGAATTTTGCGATTTATCGCAAAATTCTACCTTGCAAACTCCCAAAGGAGCCGGTTTATCGGGAATTTTTGCTCCTTATGGAGCAAAAATTCACAAGTCCGACAGGCTCCTAGGCCGGTACTCTTGTAAAGTCA
>JAITNM010000121.1 GCA_031290475.1 Treponema sp.
CCCGGGCCCCGATTTCCCTGATGATCCGGTCCTGGGCGGCGGCAAGTTTCCCGGGCCTGCATTCCGGGGCCGGGGGGTTAAAGTTCCGGGGGTTTACCCCGGCGGGGTTACGCCAGATATCGGCGTAGCCTGTTTTCCGGAAATTCTCAAGTTTTATGGTTTCATTCTCTTTTTTATTACTGAAAAAACGCAGGATGGGGACGATCCAGAACAGGACTGAAAAGATGAGGGGAACCCAGCCGAGGCCCAGGGTAATGAGGGGGAGGGGATTTTCGATAAACTGGGAGGCAAGTACGTAGGTTACCCCGTAAACATAAGAACTAGCCTCGAAATGGGCCTGGGTCAGGATAGCGCCGGTATTCACCGCGTTGAATAAAAAGTAACCGCCGAAGAGGAGGTTTATTCCGTTAATAAGGGCAAACCAGCCGTTTGCTTTCTTGGAATTCGATGAAAAGGCCTTTAAGCGCTTGATCGGCCCGGAAAGCCCCGGAAACGAACGGTTCTGCCGGTCAGACCGGCGCAGGAGCCCGTCAAAGCGGTAGACCACCGTTCCGTCTTCGGTAGCCTCGGGGCTGCCGCCGAATTCGGCGCAATACGCGGTAAGCCGTTCCCCCGCCTCTTCCGGCGTAAGGCCGGTAATTGCCGCAAATTCCGGCTCTGAAATGACCCCCTTGTTTCCCTGGATATAGGCTATTACCCCCTGTTTTTCCCGCTCGTCCCAGCGGGCATTGGGATCATCCGGGCCGAACACGAAGTCAAAGATGGACTTGTGGAGGGGCCGTTTTTTCGTTTTTGGCGCCCCCTGCCGGCCGGGGTAACGGCGGTCCCGGTTAAAGAGTTCCGAGTAAAACCAGATCCGGATAATCGTATTAAAGAGGCTTGAGGCCAGGTAGAGCCCGCCGATGCCGCCGCCCCTGCTTGAGGAACGGTTATTTGAATTGGACTGGGAACTTGCCGCCACCGAGAGGAGCATGGCGGCCAGGGCTATCAGCATGAAAAGGACAAAATACCCCACCAGCATAACCATGATCCACACCTTGAAGACGGCCTTTCCGGCGGTTTTTCCCCCCTTCCTGAGGGCCCTGAATGCCCTTCCCAGGGTTACGCGGATCCCCCGGTACTTGCTGGTAAACCCCCGGGGAAACGAATAGCGAATTTCTCCGGATTCGGTCACCTCAAGCCGGCCTGAATACTCATCCGCCGCAACGGGAACCAGTTCCCGGACCGTTTCCAAAGGCAGGGCGGTCCGGGCAACGATGTCCGCTACCGTTGCCCCCTTGGATTGTCTCCTTAGCGCACCGGTTACCTTTTCATAGGCGCCCCGGTCACGTACCTGTTGACCCATTGATCAAATCCTCCATCTCCGGCGCTTGGTAATTCCGGGAAAGATCCCATTCCAGCAAGCCGGCCAAGGTCCTGCCTTTAAAATAATTATTGACAAGACGGGTTACATCTGTCCATACGCCGTGGGCAAGACAGGCGCCTACCCGTTCGCAGTCTTCTTTTTGTTTGTCGCAGGCTATTAAATCCAGATCTTCCCCCGCGGCGTCTAATATTTGCTTGATGGTCAGCCGTTCCAGGGGCTGGGCAAAACAAAAACCCCCGCCGGGCCCCCGGACCGAGGCAACAATGCCCGCCTTGCGTAATTTAAAGAAAATTTGTTCTAAAAAAACGGAAGAGATATCTTCCTGTTCCGATAAGGTGTTAATCGAGACAGGCAATCCATCTTTACCGAGCTTTGCCAGGGCCAGGATAGCCCGAAGCGCGTAACGCCCCTTTGTGGTAATCCTCATGAGACTACGTCTCCTGTTCGGTTTAGCCGTGCGGCCATGCGGCCGCACCGCCTTATATTTTATAAAAAAAGTAATATATTATTGAAAAAAATACAATGACCGTCCCGGAGAACAGAGAGTTGACAATCCGGAGCAATTCATAGTATACCGGATCCGTTGTAAAGATTTAGTATGAGAGGAGTTATTTATGGCCCAAGCCAGTAAAAACAGCCGTACCACCAGCGCCACCCAGAAATTTTTCTGTTCCTCCTGCGGAGGGGAAGTCAGAATGAAGACCCTTTTCGAGAATGGCAAAGTTAAGAATGTCGCGGAATGTGAAAAGTGCAAACGTACTGAACGGCGTCCGTCGGATTTTAAATAAGCTGGGGCAGTTTCAAAACTTCAAATTTTGGAACAAGTTCATGTGTCACAGAGCAGGAAAGATATACAATTGGGGGTTATCCTTTGGCAGGTAAGAGTAGTTCCGCGGAAAAGCGGCATCGGCAGAGTGAGGAGCGGCGGCTCCGGAATAAGGCGGTAAAGAGCGCCGTCAGGACCAGCGCGAAGAAATTTATCACCCTGGCCCACCCAAAGACGGTGGGAGAGGCAGAAATTGCCCTTAAGGAGATGATACGGAAGCTTGACACAGCCGCCCGGAAGGGAATTATCAAGAAAAACACCGCAGCCAGGAAAAAATCCCGGATGCAGCGGCTTTTTAACACCTTGCAAGCGGCCCAGTAAGTTTCTGACGGCCGGTTTAATCCGCTCGAGCGTACCATGGCGGGGAAGAAATTTACCAAAGTTGATATTATCGACGCGGTATATCAAAAGACCGGTATAAGCCGTAAAGAAATACGGGATGTCATCGATCTTTCTTTCGATGAAATAAAAAATTCTCTGATCCAGGGGACCGTCATTGAACTCCGGGGGTTCGGTACTTTTGAATGCCGGATCCGTAAAGGCCGTTCCCGGGCTCGAAATCCCCGTACCGGGCAGCCGGTAACCGTCAATTCCCATGGGATTGCCGCCTTCAGGCCCGGCAGGGAACTGAAGCAGAAAATGTGGCAACTGGGGGAGGCTGAAACGAAGGATGAGGCCGCAGGCGGCGGGGAAACATGAACGCCGGTTTTACCCGCGGCCGTTTGCCGAGTTTTCTTATTCACCTTGGGGCGGCGCTCTGCGCGTCTCTGCTATTTGCGGCTTCATTTCCCAACCTTTTCTTTTCCGGGGGACTCCCCTTTCTTGCCTGGATCGCCCTTGTTCCCCTGTTTTGGCTTATCCATCAAGTCAGCCTTCGGGCCTCAATTTTCTGGGGCGCCCTGTACGGCTATATTGCCTATGGGCTTTTCAATTACTGGCTCAGCGTCTTCCATCCCCTGGCGGGACTTATCGTAGGGATCCTCTACCTGGTCTACTTTGCCGTCCTTTTTCCCATCCTGAAATTGGCGATCATCCTCTTCCCCCGCAAGGGCTACCTGGTCCAATGGCTCATCTGGCTGGCCTACGAATACCTTCGTACCCTGGGGTTTCTGGGGTACTCCTACGGTATCCTGGGCTATTCCCAGTGGCAGGTACTCCCGGTGATCCAAATTGCGTCGGTTTTTGGGGTATGGGGGGTTTCCGCCCTTTTGGTGTTTCCTTCGGCATGGCTCGGCGCGGCTTTTGGCAATTTGCCCTGGCGCTTCGGCGGTCCGGCCCCCGGGGTCAAGGCGCTATTCGGGAACTTTTTCCGCCGGGAGAGGCTCCCCGCCGCGCTCTGGGGGGGGGCCCTGCTCATAAGCCTCATCTACGGTTTTGCCGCGCCCCGGGAGTACCCCGGTTCTCCTACGGCCCGTTTAGGTCTGATTCAACATAATACCGACCCCTGGCGGGGGGGCATTGAGGAGTACCGCAAGAACTACGAGGTCTTGAAACGCCTTTCCCTGGAGGCCCTGGCGGAAGAGCCGGACCTTGACCTTGTGGTCTGGTCGGAAACGGCCTTTATCCCCCGAATATACTGGCATACCAATTACCGGGACGACCCCGCTTCATGGGCCCTCATCAGGGAGCTCCTGGATTTCTTAAAAACACAGGAGGTTCCCTTTCTGATCGGCAATGACGATGCCCGTAAGGAACCGCCCAAAAACCCCGCCGAGGATTACCGGGTGGACTACAACGCGGCAATGCTCTTTAACCGGGGCAGCCTTGAGACCCAGTACCGGAAACTCCACCTGGTACCCTTTACCGAGTACTTCCCCTACGAGAAGCGGTTGCCCTGGGTGTACGAGGCTCTGAGGAACGCCGATACCCACTTTTGGGAGCAGGGAACGGAGCTTACGGTCTTCGAGAGCGGGGGCTTGAAATTTTCAACCCCCATCTGTTTTGAGGATACCTTCGGCAGTCTTTCCCGGGACTTTGTGCGCGCCGGGGCGGGGCTCATAGTGAACCTGAGCAACGATGCCTGGTCCGCCAGCCTCCCGGCCCAGATGCAGCATCTGTCCATGGCGGTCTTCCGGGCCGTGGAAAACCGGCGTTCCATGGTGCGGTCCACCGCGTCGGGCCAGACCTGCGCCGTTGCCCCCAACGGAAAAATTCTCGCCATGGCCGAGCCTTTTGCGGAGAATTTTCTCAACGTAGAGGTTCCGGTGCTCACAAAGTTATCGTTTTATACAAGATTTGGTGATATTTGGGCGCAATTATGCCTTGCCGGGGCTTTACTTCTATTGTTAATCGGGATAATAAAGGGTATAATCCTTCGTATTAGCGGAGGTAAAAAGAAATGAGCTCCCGAAAAAAGATACTTATTGTCGATGACGAGCAGTTAAATTTAGATTTTTTTGATGTCATGCTTTCCAAGCTTGGTTTTGTTGTGGAAAAAGCCCAGGATGGATTGGAAGCCCTGGAAAAGGTAAAACATTTTCACCCTGACCTCATCATGCTGGATAATATTATGCCCAAAATGTCCGGCTGGGACGTTACGAAGACGCTTAAAAAGGATCCGAAATACCGTGAAATTCCCATTATTATGTTCTCCGCCTTGGGGGATGTTAAGGATAAGGTTGAAGGTTTTGAACTTGGGGTAGATGACTACATCACCAAGCCCTTCAACTTCTCGGAGGTTCTGGCCCGGATCCGGGCGGTACTGCGGAACCGGGAGCTTTTCGGCCAGATCGTTCACCGGGAATCCCGGCTTAACCTGGCGGAAGCCTTCGGAGTCAGTATGAAGAAAGCCATGGGAGAATTTATCGGCACTATTGACGAGCTGGATGTTGCTATCAACAAGATTTCATCCGTTCCAGAGCCCGATAAAAAATCCCTTTCCGGCCAGCTTGGGGTTATTAAAGAAAAAACAGCCGAAATGCGGAAATACATCGCCGAACTTGACGCCCGGGTTGACCGGACTATTACCGAATGGCAGGATCTTAAAAAGAATGAAATTGAAATTAAAACCCTGGAGAACAATATCCGGAAATCCCTGCATCAGGAGTAGACAAGGTTAAGTATGGCAAAGGCTGAGGGAAAACGTAAAGATACCGGCGGGGTGGTGGTTTTTGGTTCCGGGACTAATTTTAACGGGTTTCTCCGTTTTAAGGAGACCCTGTGTATCCAGGGCAAATTCAAAGGGACCATCGAGGCAACCGGGGCGTTGATCGTAGACAAGGGCGCGGTGGTGGAGGCCGATCGTATTTCCGTATCCTCCCTTACCGTATATGGTACCGTTATTGGGATGGTACATGCCATGGATAAGGTTGATCTCATGGCGGGCGCCGAGATTCGGGGGGATGTACACGCCGCCCGGCTCCGTATCGCCGACGGGGTGCTCTTTGAAGGCCAATGCAGGATGATCCACGCCGAAAAGGACGTGGAGATCTTCTCCCGCTCAACCGACGAAATCAAATCCGAATTACAGCGTACCAATGTCTGATGCCGAATTGGTGATCCGAAGGGCAAAGGAAAGAGGGCTCCTTATTGTATTAGCCGAATCCTGTACGGCCGGCCTTGTTTCGAGCCTCCTGGCGGAAGTTCCCGGCGCTTCGGCGGCGCTGTGGGGTTCCTTGGTAACCTATACCCCGGAAGCGAAGAGCCTCCTCCTGGGGATAGACGCGGGCCTGCTTGAAAAATACGGCGTTGTGAGCCGGGAAACCGCCCTGGCCATGGCCCGGGGCGCCCTGGAAAAGAGCGGCGCCCATGTTGCCCTGTCGGTAACGGGACTGGCCGGCCCTGACGGGGACGGATCGGCCCTGCCCGTGGGCACGGTCTGGATAGGGACGGCCTCCCGGGGCGGCAGGGCCGCAGGGCGGGAGTACCGTTTTACCGGGGATCGGAACAGGATACGGGAAGATGCCGCCCGGGAAGCGCTGCGGGTTTTACATTCCGTCTTAAATAGGTTATAATAAGTGAAAACAAAAGCGAGGTTACCATGGTTATTTTGACCCTCAACTGCGGTTCGTCATCCGCGAAGTATCAGGTTTATGATTGGGAAGCCAAAGATATTTTGGCGGTTGGCATTGTAGAGAAAGTTACCCTGGGCGGGTCCTTTATTAGCCATAAGGTGAAGGGCAGGGAAGAGATCACCATTGAACATGACTGCCCCACCCTCACCGACGCGGTGGATCTCATTATCAAGACCCTGACGGATCCCAAGATCGGCGTTATCAGTGATATGGACGTGATCAAGGCCGTTGGTCACCGGGTGCTCCATGGGGGCGATAAATTTACCAAGAGCGTGATCGTGAACGGCGCGGCCATGGCCGCCTTTAACGAGGTGAAAGACTTAGGCCCCCTCCACAACCCCGCCAATATCATGGGCATAGAGGCGGCCCAGAAGGTGCTCCCCAATGTACCCCACTGCGCCGTCATGGACACCGCGTGGCACCAGACCATGCCCCCCGAATCGTTCCTCTACGCCGTGCCCTATGAATGGTACGAAAAGTACTCGGTCCGGCGTTACGGCTTCCACGGGACGAGTTTCCTGTATACCGCCAAACGCGCCGCCGTGCTCCTGGGCAAGGACCCCTACGACACAAACCTTATCATCTGCCACCTGGGGAACGGCGCTTCGGTGAACGCCGTCAAGAACGGCTGTTCCTTCGATACGTCCATGGGCATCACCCCCCTGGAAGGCCTCGTCATGGGTACCCGTTCCGGCGATGCCGACCTGGCCATGCCCTTCTACGTGATGCGAAAGACCGGTATGAGCGCCGCCGAAATGGAAAACGCCCTGAACAAGAAGTCCGGCCTTTTGGGCATCACCGGGAAATACGCGGACCGCCGGGACATTCAGAAGGCGAAGCTTGACGGCGACAAGCGCGCCCTCCTTGCCCAGGACATGGAGGCCCACCGGGTCAAGAAGTACATCGGCGCTTATCAGGCCGTCCTTGGCCGGGTGGACGCCCTGGTGTTTACCGCCGGGGTAGGGGAGTTCGCCGCCTTTATGCGGGAGAAGATCCTGGAGGGCCTTGAGGGCATCGGTATAGAGTACGACACGCCGGCCAACAAGATCGCCTGCACCCGGAACACCGAGTCCGTTATCAGCAAGGCCGGTTCGAAGATCCCGGTCTACATCATCCCCACCGACGAAGAACTCGTCATGACCGAAGACGCTTACGCCCTTATGGCCGGGACCTACGACGTGCACACCAAATTCACCTATTCTTTCCAAAAGAAAGACTACGTGAACAAGGGCCGCGCCGAAGGGCTTGCGGAAGAACTCAAGAAAAAGCCCGAGCTGGCAAAGTACATCGCCAGGCCCCGGTAAAACTTTTTCCATGCCGGACCTTTTCTGTGTTGGCAACGCCATGGCGGACATTGGGAGTCCTTGCAAAACTGAAGTTTCGCAAGGACTCTAATATATTTTTAAATTTTTATATACCTTTGATATATTCCTAAAATCAACATCGTCATGTAAAATATCCAATCAGAACAGAAGTATCTACCAGTATCATTTATTTTCTCATTGCCTTATAGTCATAGTCTTTTCGGAATTTTATTTTTCCCTTTAGTTCTTTAATATTCTTCCTTTTTCTATTATCCTCATACTCTCTTAAAGCCACTTCTATTAATTCCCTTTTCGTGGAGATTACTTGAGAAAATTTAAAGGCCTCATCTACCAATTCATCATTAAAGATTGTTAAGGAAGCGCTGATTAATGCCAAGCCGCCGAAAGCGGCAGGCGGCGCGGGGCCGGTTATTGACCCGATTATCCATGATTTTTGTCATATCCCGCTACGAAAGATTTGACTTTTTGACGCCGTCTTCCGTATAGTGGAAACAGGAGGCTGAAAAATGGGAACAGTATACGCGGAAATCACCCTCAGAAACGCTGGCGATGCGGCAAATGTTAAGAGAGGGTTTATCAAGGAACAGGAAGTTCACGAAACAACGGTAAAGGCGCTGGTCGATACCGGAGCGATGACCCTCGTTATTAATGAAGAAATCCGCCAAAGGTTGGGGCTGCGGATAGAATCCAAGCGCAGCGCCGAACTTGCGGACGGCGGAAAGCAGTTCTTCGAGGTGACGGAGCCGGTACATATCCGGTGGAAAAACCGTGATACCGCATGCCGTGCCCTGGTATTGCCCGGCGCAAGCGAAACCCTGCTGGGCGCCATTCCCCTGGAAGATATGGACCTCATCGTGGACCCTGCCCGCCTGGAACTGACCGGCGCCCACGGTGACGAAATACTCTGCTTGGTTAAATAAACCGAAGGCCGCCTGCGGGGGCCGGGTAGAACCGGGGAGTTACCTCCCCGGAGCCCCCACAGACCCGGACGTGCCCAATTAAGGCATCCGGTTCCTCTGGAATAAGATTCGCTTAGCTCCATGCGTGTACAATTCTCGCTTGCGGGAGTGGAAATCGTTTTAAGAAGTCCCCGAACTGTTGCCAGTTCAAGTCCTTCTGACGTGAACGACGGTTCAGCCATTTGAACCATATCCGTCGTACCTGGTGGTGAAACGCCGCTATGGCCGTACTATTAAGCGATATACCGTAATATGCAAAGTGTCCCCGCAGCTTCAAAGTTAATACCCGTCGGCGTCCTCCTTGTTTTCACACCCGATGATTGCATCATCCGCATAGCGCATCATGAAGGATTTCCCCTTCAATAGCGGCTTCACGGTTTCCACAAACCACTTGTCCAGCACTTCATGCAGGTATATGTTGCTGAGCAGGGGCGATATTACTCCCCCCTGCGGCGTACCCTTTTCAGAGTATTGCACATTCCCCGCTTCCATGACCCCGGCGTTCAGCCATTTCCCGAGTATCCTCTGTATCACTCCGTCGCTAACCCGCTGTCCCAGTATCTCCC
>JAITNM010000151.1 GCA_031290475.1 Treponema sp.
TAGGGGGTAAAGACGTTCAGCCCCATTTGGACGCGGAGGTAGCTTACAATCTCCCAGTCCCACATCTCCACGGTCCCGAAGGAGGAGGTAAGGACGATGACGGGAAGGGAGAGCTTTTCCAGTTCGGCCCGGTGCGAGAATATTGCCCCGATCATCTGGGGGAAGAGCGCCCCGTCCGCTTCCGGGGGAATGGGCGCGCCCAGGGGCTTTTCGGGGAGGAATTCAGCCGTATCGGAATACAAGTCCCTGAGCGCCCCAAGCTGCCGTTGCCGTTCCCCGCACTCCCGCTCGTTCGCCTCGGTAAAATACAAGGGTAAGAGAATTGTTTTTTTCATAAGCATTTAAACCCTCTCTTGTTTTACAACTATGTATGTATAACCTATCATTATTACATCGTCAATTGAGCCGGTTCCAAAATCTGACATTTTGGAACTGCCTCAATTATAAAAATTTTATGGTTTTTTTGGAGAAAATTTTGTTGACAAGTTAAAATATATGCCATAGAATGAACTCTATTATGTCAAGACATAATCACATATTGTTTTTGGAGGAAAAAGAATGAAAAAGTTATTGGTCCTTGTTTGTGCGTTTTCCGTCATACTGGCCACCGGGCTTTTTGCCGGCGGTCAGCAGAGCGGCGCTTCGGGTTCCGGTTCCGGCGGGGCTGTGTACACTGCGGCGGAGCTTCAGAATTTTAAGATTGATGCTTCAAAGATTCCGGCAAGTAAGAAGAACACCACCGTGTATCTTGCAGTTTCAGTCCGGGGGCTGGAGAATCCCTATATTGCGACTATCAATGAAGGGATGAAGATGTTTGCCGACTATCTCAAGAGCATAGGCCAGAAGTACGAGATGCAGGTACTGGATTCCGGCGGCTCCAACGATAAGGAAGTGGACAACATGAAGGCCTTTGCCGCCAAGGCAAACGGGAACGCCATTGCCTACTCGGATCCCAACGAAAACTCCATCGCCTATGCTCTGGCGGAAGCCATGGCGGACTCGGGCGGGTATATCGGTACCGCCTGGAACAAACCCGACGACGTGGGCCCCAAGGATCTTACCCCCAATTGGGCTATCCATACGTCCCCGGACAACGTGATCAACGGCTATAATATCGCCAAGGCCCTCTTTGACAACCAGGGCGGGAAGGGCAAGGTTTTCGTGGTCCAGGGTATGCTCGGAAACACCGCCGCTATCGACCGGTTCAAGGGCTTTGAAAAGGCCGCGAAAGAGTATCCCGGCATTACCGTTGCCCACAACGATACCGGCAACTGGGCCACCGCCGAGGCGCTCAAGCTCGTGGAAACCTGGCTCAATACCGACCCCGATGTAGGGGGTATCTGGTGCGCCAATGACAACATGGCTACCGGCGCCCTGCAAGCCCTGGATAAGGTGGGCAAGAAAGGGAAAGTCGGCGTGGTGGGCGTTGACGCCAATACCGACATTGTGGAAGCGGTCCGGGACGGTCTTGCCCTGGCGACGGTTTCTTCCAACGGGTACCTCCAGGGCGGTTATACGCTGGCGATCTGCTATGCGGCATGGACCGGTCTTCTTGATGTCAAACGGCTGCCCCCGAATTACCGGGAATTTGCCACCCCGGCCCTGCTCATCACCAAGGCGAATGCCCAGAGTTATCTGAGCGACAAGCCCAAATTTGACTTCTCCAAGCCCTTTGACTGCAAGGCTGATTAAGCTCATTGTCTTCTGAGTAACATTGAGGGGCAGGGATTTGTAAAGAAACCCCCTGCCCCTCTTTTTAAATGCGGTACTTCCCTGATACTATGTATCAAATGGCATCCGGCTGTTTAAGCAGCCGGGCGCAAAGCAGAGGCTGCTATGGCGGAAAAAGTTCTGTCTTCCCTGACTATCACCGATGAGTTCGCGATAAAGATACAGCAGAGTAACCGCAAGGAAAAGATCATGCGCTTTGCGCCGCTGATCGTGCTGGCTGCCCTGATCCTGCTTTTTACCCTTACTTGTGGAAGTAATTTTGCTTCACTTAAAAATTTTGTGGCGATTCTGAATCAGCTTGCCATTCCGCTTCTGGTTGCCCTGGGACTTACCTTTGTCATCATGATAGGGGGCATAGACCTTTCTATTGACGGCACTGTGGGGATGGCAGCTTCCCTGTTGGGCGTCTTTGCCTTAAACAGCCGTTTTGCCTTTGATCTGGGTTTCGGCGCGGTGTTGATCTCCGTGGGCGCCAGCGTCGTGGTAGGATTACTCATCGGCCTAATCCATGTGTACCTGCGCATTCCCTCTTTTATGGTTTCCTTCGCCTTTATGTATATCTGCCGGGGCATAGGGCTCCTGTCCTATTCGGGGCAGCCTCCCACTATTTTGGATCCGGTTATGATGGCCATTCCCAAGCTGTCCCTTCTGGGGATACCCTTTATCACCTGGGTAGCCCTGGCCGTCCTTTTCGTCTGCATATTTATCCAGGAATACACCGCCTTTGGGCGTTACATATACGCGGTAGGTACCGATGAAACGGTGCTCCGTTCTGTCGGGGTCAGCGTGAATGCCGTAAAGGTAAAAGTTTTTGTGCTGGCCGGTTTTTGCTTCGGTGTGGCCGGCGCCCTGGGGGCCATCAGGCTGGGGCAGGGACAGGTCGGCGTTGTTGCCACCGGGCTCATGTTCCCCGCCCAGACCGCGGTGGTTGCGGGGGGCACTTCCCTGGCAGGGGGCAAGGGCGGCGTCATTCAGACCATCGTGGGGGTGTTTATCATGACGGTTCTGGAGAACGGCCTTTTGATTATCGGGGTTAACCCCTACATCAGGACCGGTATTCAGGGCGTGATCATCCTTACCGCGGTAGCCTTGACGGTCGCCCGGGGCCCCAAGGTAATTAGCAAGTAGGAGGCGCTGTATGGACGGTGAAAAAAAATTGCTTTTCAGCGCCGGGGGTATTCAGAAACACTACGCCGCCACCCATGCCCTTAAAGGGGTGGAGCTGGAAGTGCATGAGGGAGAAATCGTAGGGCTGGTGGGCGAAAACGGCGCGGGGAAATCCACCCTGCTCAAGATCATCATCGGCGCGGAAACCCAAACTTCCGGTTCCATGACCATGCACGGCGCGCCCTATGAGCCGAGGAACCCCATGGACGCCAATCATCACGGCGTAGGGATGGTATTCCAGGAACAGTCCCTGATTGTGAGCCTCACGGTCGGCCAGAACATCTTCTTTGGACACGAAAAGGAATTTACCACCCTGGGCGTCATAAACTGGCCCAAACTCTACAAAAACGCCCAGGAGGTTCTTGAGGAGATCGATATTCATATCAACCCCCGCAAGAAGGTGAGCGATCTGAACTTTGCCACCCGGCAGATGATCGAGGTTGCCAAGGTTATCAATGTTACCAAATCCAAATCCAAGAACGACGAGAAGTGCCTGATCCTCCTGGACGAGCCTACATCGGTGCTCAGCGAGGAGGAAACCCAAAACCTCTTCAGGCAGATGCGCAAAATTGCCGGCCGGGGACACGGGGTGGTCTTTATCTCCCACCGGCTGGATGAGGTTCTGGAAGTGTCGGACCGGATCTACGTGTACAAGGACGGGGCCAGTGTGGGGACCGTCGCTACCAAAGAGGCGGACGAGGCGAAACTCTACGAGATGATGGTGGGCCGTTCCACGTCCACCGAATACTACCAGCTGGACAAGCAGATCAAGCCACAGGACGAGATACTCCTGGAGGTTAAAAATCTGGGCCTCATGGGGGTGTTCAAGGATGTCAGTTTTCAACTCCACCGGGGGGAGATTCTGGGCATCTGCGGGGTGATCGGTTCCGGCAAGGAGGATATCTGCGAGGTGATCTGCGGGGATGAAAGGCCGGCCTCCGGGGAGATCGTGCTTAAGGGGAAGGAGGTGAATTTTTCTTCCCCCGCCCAGGGGCTTGAAAACGGCATCCTCATGATCCCCAAGGAACGGCTGGTGGAAGGAATCGTGCGTATCTCTTCGGTGGAAAGCAACATAGCCCTTTCAAATCTCCGGGCCCTGGCGACAGCTTCGTTTGTAGCCAATAAAAAGGTGCGGAAGCAGGCTGACGAATGGATCCGCCACATGCGGATAAAAACTTCCGGTCCCAGGGAGCTTTTGATCCAGCTTTCCGGGGGAAACCAGCAGAAGGTGGTATTCTCCCGGGCTCTGGCAAGCGCCTGTGATGTGCTCATCCTGAACCATCCCACCCGGGGGGTGGACGTGGGGGCCAAGGAGGAGATCTACACCATCGTCCGGAATATGGTTTCCCAGGGCAAGGCGGTGATCCTCCTGGGGGATACCCTGGACGAATGTATCGGTATGAGCAACCGGATTCTCGTGATGAAGGATGGTCTTGTGACCGGCGAATTCAGCGCGCCGGCGGATAACAAGCCCAGCCAGGTTGATGTGGTAAGCGTCATGATGTAAGGAGCGGAGGATCAGCAAATGAGTGAAAAGACAGACATTGGCCGCAGGATGCGGATCCAGGAAAACATCATGCGGTATTTCAGTTTCTCGGCCATCGTAATACTTGTTATCGGCCTTACCGTGATGCAGCCGAGATTCCTGGGCCAGGCGAACCTGAGAACCCTGCTCAGCGATTCCGCTCCCCTTATCATCATGGCCGCAGGCATGACCGCGATACTGTTGCTCGGTTCCATCGATCTTTCCATGGGGGCCGCCTGCTCGGTGGCCAATGTCATCACCGTGCGGGTGCTTAACGGCCTGGGACCGGTTATCGGTTCCCCGGCCGCCGCCGCCATTCTGGCTTTGTTTGCGGCCCTGGCCTTCGGCGCCTTTTCCGGCCTGCTTTTAGGAACTATACACGTTAAATTCAAGGTGCCGTCGTTCATCGCGTCCCTGGGCTTTATGTCCCTGTGGCAGTCGGCGGCCCTGCTCATCAGCAGCGCGCCGGAGTCGGTAATGCGGGGCATGTGGGACGGCATTGGCTGGTTCAGGATAACCTTTGGGGTGGTGGGCCTTTCCCTGCTCCTGGCTTTCCTGGCCGTGACAGGGCTCTACTTTTTACAGAACAGAACCACCATGGGCCGGGCTCTCTATGCCATTGGCGGTAATGAGCGGGCCTCCCGTCTTGCGGGTATTAAGGTGGACAAGGTAAAGATCCTGCTCTTCATGATCAACGGCATGTGCGCCGCCCTGGGCGGCTATTTCCT
>JAITNM010000135.1 GCA_031290475.1 Treponema sp.
CCCCGCCAGTTCGGGGTGTTTCTTTGCCAGCATGTCTAGCTCCTCCATCGTTTCGCACTTGAAATACCTGAGCCATGCCCAGAGCCCGCTCCCGTCGTCCGTATCAGGTACCTTGGGTAATTCAAGTATAACGATTTCCTGCAGGTCCGTAAACGGCTTGTGTGACCAGGTGTTCAGGAAACGGTAGGTGTTTTTATACCGGCCCGCCGGTTCCTCTGTGAGCAGGGTATAGTTCAGGATGATGACGCTGACGGTGCGGCGGATCTTCCCGTAGGGATCCCCCGCGTTCAGCTGTTCGGTTACGAGTTTGCCCTGGTAATACAGGGTCCGGGGAACAATGCCGGCGCCGGGGGCGACCTGGACCTCGACGTGAAGCACCTTGCCGGACACCGTGCTGATTCGGATGTCGACAATGCCCGACTTGTCCTTCCGCCACCCGCGGCGCAGGTGCGGGTCGACGATTCGCATGGAGCGGTATTCGGCGGGATCAAGGTCAAGGACCGCCCTGAGGAGCGCCGCGGTGTTCCCGATGACCTTCTGGTGGCCGAAAACGTTCTTGACCATGAAGTCGGCCAAGGGGGATATGAATTGGCGTCGCAAGTTTTTTCCTCCTGTTTATATAAGGGGAATGGCTTGCCGTTTTGCTTTACTCTCTATTCAAATCTTTAAAAAAAAGTTAGAGTGGAGTGAAATTTATATGGAATTTAATGAATTAAACTTGCATAGCGATCTTTCCCAGGGTGTTACCGAAGCGGGGTATTTGACCTGCATGCCGGTTCAGGAGCAGGTGCTCACCCACGCTTTTGGGGGACAGGACCTGTATGTGCAGTCCCAGACCGGGACAGGAAAAACCGCCGCTTTTTTAATTGTGATTTTTCAGCGGCTTTTAACGGAACCGAACCTTGCGGGAAAGAAGGCCCTTATCATGGCCCCTACGAGGGAACTGGCGGTCCAGATCGAGGAAGAGGCGAAGGTACTGGCTAAATATCTGCCCTTCAAAATAGGAAGCTTTTACGGCGGCGTGGGTTATGGGGATCAACAGCGGCTGCTCAAGGATAACGCCCAGATTCTGGTGGGGACCCCGGGGCGGGTACTGGACCTTAACGGTTCGGGCTGGATGAACCTGATGGATCTGGCCTTCCTGGTGCTGGACGAAGCGGACCGGATGTTTGATATGGGGTTCTATCCCGATTTACGGAAACTGATTAGAGTGGTTCCCCCCGCAGACCGGCGGCAGACCATGCTTTTTAGCGCTACCTTGAACGCGTGGGTAAAGAACCTGGCCTGGGAGTACACCAAAACACCCTACGAAATCGAGATTACCCCGGAAACAGTGACCGTGGAAGAGGTTGAACAGTACCTTTATCACGTACCCAGCGCGGACAAGATGAAGCTCCTCGTGGGAATTCTCGGCAGGGAAAACCCTGAAAGCGCGATCATCTTCTGCAACACTAAACGTTACGCCGAGGTCGTGGCGAAACGGCTGCGGATTAACGGTTACGACTGCGAATTTATCATGGGGGACCTGCCCCAATCCAAGCGGCTGCGGATCATTGAGGACTTAAAGGCCGGGAAAATCCGCTTCCTGGTGGCCACCGATGTGGCGGCCCGGGGCTTGGACATTGAAGCCCTTGCCATGGTGGTAAACTACGACTTGCCTGTGGAATCGGAAAATTACGTGCACCGCATAGGCCGTACCGCCCGGGCCGGAAAGACCGGCAAAGCCATCACCCTGGCAAGCGAGCAGGACGTCTACGAACTCCCGGATATTGAAAAGTATATAGGAAAGAAGGTCCCCTCGGAAATAGCGGTTAAAGAGCTCTACGGGGAAGACAAAAGCGAGGGTATGCGGATACGCACCGAATTCTTCAGCGAGCATGGCGATGATCGGGGGAGAAGAGAGGACAGGGGAGATCGGAGAGACGGGAGAAGGGAAAAGAGCGGCGGGGGATTCGGACGCGGCAGGGACCGCGGCGAAAACCGTCCGGGCGTTTCAGGCGACCGGCGCCCCCGGCAGACCGGCGCACCGGGTGACCGGCGCCGGGAGGGGGGGGATCTTTCCCGGTTGTCCTTTGAAGACCGGATGGCCCATTATAAACAGAAATACACAGACGCCGGGGCGGAACGGGGACCTTCCAAAGAAAGCCCCCGTTATAAAGGAAACAATCCTTCTGAAAGCAAGCTTCAGGGAAGCAGGCTTCAGGGAAGCAAGCTTCCGGAAACCGGCGGGGCAAGACCGGGACAGGACGGCGGGAAGCGAAGGAGACGCCCCAGGGGCAGAAACGGCCAGGAAGCATCCGGCCTGCGGACGGACGGCCTCCGGCCGGACGGCATCCGGATGGACAGCCAAAGGCCGGATGGCCGAAGGCCGGGAACCGGCGGCGCGGCGGCTAAGGTCCCGGAAGCGGAGAAGAGTACGGTACAGACCCCGGCGCCGGCGCAAAAGAAGAGTCTCGTGGGCCGCATATTGGGGATATTCGGTAAGAAACGGGAGTAGGGCCTGAGTATCTTTAGCGACGTGATAGGGGATGTGTTAAAAAGCGGGATAGAGCCCTGTTTCACCCTGAAAAACGCGGCCCTTTTTAACTGCGACTGCCTTGAACTGCTTTCCCGGATTGGGGAAAACAGGGTGGACATGATTTTTGCCGATCCGCCGTATATGCTTTCCAATAACGGCTTTACCTGCCAAAACGGCGGAATGGTTCCGGTAAACAAGGGAAGCTGGGACAAGAGCCGGGGTTTTGAAGAGGACGCCAAATTTCACGATCAGTGGATCTCCGCGTGCAGGCGGGCGCTGAAACCCGAAGGCGTTATCTGGATTTCCGGAACCTACCACAGTATTTATCAATGCGGATACTTGCTGCAAAAAAACAATTTTCATATTCTGAACGATATCGCGTGGTTTAAGCCGAACGCGCCGCCTAATTTAAGCTGCCGTTTTTTTACCGCCTCCCACGAGACGGTACTATGGGCGCGGAAGGACCGCACGGCAAAGCACGTGTTCAATTACGAAGCAATGAAGAACGGAAGCTTTCCGGAAGACGCGCTGAAAAAGGAAAACACCCAGATGCGTTCGGTGTGGTCCATCCCGGTACACAAAAAGGGAAGGGAGGGATCTCTGAGGCATCCTACCCAAAAGCCGGTAGATTTACTGCGCAGGATTATCAGGGCGTCCACCAATGAGGGGGCGCTGATCCTCGATCCCTTTAACGGGAGCGGGACTACGGCGGCTGCGGCCCTGCTTGAGGGCGGGCGTTATTACATAGGCGCCGAATTTGAGAAAAAATACTGCGAGCTCACGGCAAAAAGACTGTCGCAAATGACAGGGTTTGTATAAAAACAAAAGAAACAGGAGAACGTAATTGATCACCGTTACCGATGTCAGCCTCGCCTTTGGCGAGCGTACCCTCTTTAAGGATGTTAATGTAAAATTTACGCCGGGAAACTGCTACGGCATCATCGGCGCCAATGGGGCGGGAAAATCGACTTTCCTCCGGATTCTGTCCGGGGAAGCGGAGCACGACCGGGGAGAAATTTCCGTGAGCGCCGGGGAACGTATGGCGGTGCTCAAACAGGATCACTTTGCCTTTGAGGAATACCCGGTGCTGGAAACCGTTATCATGGGGTACCCGAAACTCTATCAGATTATGAAAGAACGGGAACGGATCTACGCCAAGGAAGATTTTTCCGAAGAAGACGGTATGCGGGCCAGCGAGCTTGAGGCGGATTTTGCCGGCCTCGGCGGCTGGGAGGCGGAGGCGGAGGCAGGGCAGCTCCTCTCGGGGCTCGGGCTTGATGAGGCGGACCATGAAAAGACGATGTCCGCCCTGGATGAGTCCAGGAAGGTACGAGTACTGTTGGCCCAGGCCCTGTTCGGGAACCCGGGCATCCTGCTTTTGGACGAGCCCACCAACGGCCTTGACCTGGAATCCATCGCCTGGCTTGAAGATTTTCTTATCGACTTTCCCAACACCGTAATCGTGGTTTCCCACGACCGGCACTTTCTTAACGCGGTGTGTACCCATATCTGCGATATTGACTTTGGGAAGATCGGCCTCTATTCGGGAAACTACGATTTCTGGTACCAGATGAGCCAGATTCTGCAAAAACAGGCCAAGGACCAGCAGAAGAAAAACGAAGACAAAGCCAGGGAACTGAAAGAGTTTATCCAGCGCTTTGCCAGCAACGCCAGCAAGAGCCGTCAGGCCACAAGCCGGAAGAAAGTGCTGGAAAAGCTCAACCTGGACGGCGTGGTTCCCACGAGCAGGAAGTTTCCCTATGCGGCCTTTAAGCCGGACCGGGAGATAGGCAACAATATACTGCGGGTAGAAAAACTGTCCTTTGCTTCGGAAGGGAAAGAACTGCTCCGGGATTTCTCGTTTCAGGTAAACAAGTCCGATAAAATCGCCTTTGTAGGGCTTGAACACGCCTCAAAGTCGTCATTTTTCGATATTATCGCGGGGGTCAGCAAGGCCGCTTCCGGTGATGTTTACTGGGGCCAGACTACGAGCTTTTCCTACTTTCCCAAGGAAAACAGCAAATTCTTCGATTCCAATATATCCATCACCGATTGGCTCAAACAGTATTCCCCGGATCAGGACGAAACCTACGTGCGCAGTTTTCTTGGGCGTATGCTCTTCTCCGGGGACGAGGCCTTAAAGCCGGTAAACGTGCTTTCCGGGGGAGAAAGAGTGCGCTGTATGCTGGCCAGGATGATGCTCTCCGGCGCGAACATCCTGATCATGGATGAGCCCACAAACCACCTGGACCTGGAAGCCATCACCGCCCTCAACGACGGGCTCATCGCCTTTCCGGGGGTGATCCTCTTCAACTCCCATGACCACGAATTTGTCAATTCAGTGGCAAACCGGATAATTGAAATCCTGCCCCAGGATGCCCCTGCCGCCAAAGGCGCCGTAAAAGGCAACGGCTTTTACATTGACCGCATGATGGCCTTCGACGACTACCTCACCGATGACTCGGTAAAGGCGCTCCGGGCGGAAGGGTACCACCACACAGAAAGACTGCGGATTTAATCGAACAGGCCCCCTCTCTTATAAATCGAGCGTTAAATCCCCCGGTCTTATCCAATTGAGTTTTCTGAGGGGCGCTGCAATGAGGGGCGCTATTACCGCGGGGAGCACGAAACAGATGAGCAGTAATCCTGTCCAGTCGAAAGCGGTGATCCCCGTTTTAGCGCCTGCGGCAATATCGTTCACCCAGCCGGTGTAGACGCCGATCTGGCCCACGAGGCCGCAGGTTCCCATACCGGAGGCTACCGCAGGGCCGTTCATCCGGAACTTAAAGAGGCAGGTTGCCAGAGGCCCGGTGATTGCCGCCGCTGCGGTGGGGGGTATCCAGATCCGGGGGTTTTTTACAATGTTCCCCATCTGGAGCATGGAAGTTCCGATGCCCTGGGCAAAAAGGCCGCCTACTTTGTTTTCCTTAAAGCTCATCACCGCAAAGCCCACCATTTGGGCGCAGCAGCCTGCAACGGCGGCGCCTCCCGCGAGGCCGGTGAGCCCCAGGGCGGCGCAGACAGCGGCGCTGCTGATAGGCAGGGTGAGGATCATGCCGGTGATCACCGATACTACAATGCCCATGAGGAAGGGCTGTAACTCGGTGGCCCACATGATTGCCCGGCCGGTGTAGCTTGCCACAGCGCCGATATAGGGGGCGCAGGTCATGGCAAAGAAGACCCCTACGATAATGGTTACCAGGGGGGTAACGATGATGTCGATTTTCGTTTCTTTGGAAACGAGTTTCCCGAACTCCGCCGCCACTATGGCTACAAAGTAGACCGCCAGGGGGCCGCCCGCGCCGCCCAGGGTATTGGCCGCCTGACCTACGGCGATAAGGGAGAACAGTACCAGGAGCGGGCTTTTCAGGGCATAACCGATGGCCACTGCCATGGATGCTCCTGTAGCGCCCTTTGCAAAATTCCCGATTGTCACCAGGATTTCGATCTTGAACCGCTCCCCCAGGGTTCCGATGATGGTCCCTATAAGGAGGGAAGCGAAAAGCCCCTGGGCCATGGCGCCTAACGCGTCAATACCGTAACGTTTGGCGGAAAGCCGTACGTCCTTTTTGTCAAGGAAACCCTTAACCGTCATGTTCATAATAAACTCCTTTTGGACTTCCGGGAAGAAAACTTCTGTAAATCCAACCGGAATTTTTTTTAATTCTTTACAATTTGGGCTTTTTTGTCAATTCCATCGGGAAAATTACGGGGGAGGACGTATTTTTGATAGCCCTGGGGTATCTCGAAAACTTCGCTTAAAATTTCTTCCCGCAGTATTTCTGCGGGCTTTCCTATGGCGGCGATCTTCCCCCCTGCGGCCAGGGCTATCCGGTGAGCGTACGCGTTCGCCAGGGTGAGATCGTGGAGGGAGAGGATGATGGACAGCCCCTGCTCCGCCAGGGAACGTATCATATCCATGACCACAAACTGATACTTTGGGTCCAGGTTGTTAATAGGCTCGTCCATGATGATGAGGGACGCTTCCTGGCTCCTGGCCCGGGCAATGAGGACCCGCTGAAATTCACCTCCCGAGAGTTCCGTCACAAGCCGTTCCTCGTAGCCCAAAAGCCCCGCCTCGCCGATGGCCATCTCTACCCGCTCTTTGTCCGCCCCGGCCTCGGGGGCAAATAAACCCCGGAGGGCATACCGCCCTTGGGATACAAATTCCTTCACCGTGAAGGGCCAAAGGGCGGCCTGCCCCTGGAAAAGGAAACTCACCCTGGACGCCCGCTCCCGTTTCCCAAAAGAGGCAAGATCCCGCCCTTCCAGAATCACCCGCCCTGAGCGGGGTTTAAGAAAGCCCGCGGCGGTTTTAAGGAGCGTGGTTTTTCCACCGCCGTTGGGGCCGGCCAGGGCCAGGATTTCCCCTGCGGCAAGGGATACATTTACCCCCGAAAGCACGCTCTTGTCGTGGAAGCCTACGGCAAGGTTTTCAAGAACAAGGGGGGCCGCTCCCGGAACAGGCGCCGCCCGGGGCCCTGCGGGGGACGCCATGGAGGACAGTATTACTGTTTTAATTTTAGACAGTTTTACTGTTGAATTTATTAATTCAGACAGAAACGCTGTTTTCATCAGAATTTTCCAAGATTTTTACCCTTCCGGGCAAGAAGGTAGATAAAAAAGGGCGCCCCCCCGATTGAGGTGATGACCCCGATGGGGAGTTCCATGCCCCCCGCGGAACGGGCAATGGTATCCGCCAGGATCAGGATCAGCGCCCCTGCCAGGGCCGAGGCGGGGAGGAGCCGCCTATGCACGGGGCCTGTGACCATGCGCGCCATGTGGGGGGCGATGAGCCCGACAAAGCCGATGATCCCCGCCATGGATACTGCGGCGGCTACGGCCAAAGAAGCGCCCAGGGCGGCGAGGAGCCGGGCTCTCCCCACCTCCACCCCGAGGCTCTCGGCCACCTCCTCCCCCTGGAGCAGCAAATCCAGGGGCCGCCCGTTCAGGAAGATAATGAGGCACCCGGCGAACATCACTAAAAGCGCGGCGGGGATCTCCGTCCAGGAGGTTCCGTTGAAGCTGCCAAGAAGCCAGTAATACACCCGGTAGAGATCGCCGTCTTTAAGCACAAGAACGAGAGAGAGGAACGATGAAAAGAGCGTGCTCAGGGCGGTGCCTGCCAACAGTAACGCTACCGCCGGGGGCGGGTTCCCCACACTGCGGGAAATGACAAACACCAAAAGAACCGCCCCCATGGCGCCGACAAAGGCGCAGAGGGAAACCGGCGACAGAGACCCTGCCAGGCTTATGCCGCTGATGATAGCCAGGGCCGCCCCCAGGGCGGCGCCGGAAGAGGCGCCTATCACGTAGGGGTCCGCCAGGGCGTTCCGGAAGATGCCCTGAAAGGCGGCCCCTGCAACCGCAAGGGACGCCCCTACCGCCGCAGCCAGGATGAGCCGGGGGAGGCGTATTTCAAAAAGTATCAGGGCCGCCACATCCGAGCCATCCTCCCCGCCGCCCGGGGACAGAAAGGCCCGGTAAAGCTCAGAAAGGCTGAAGCGGGCGGAGCCCCAGAGCAGGGCGCCCGCGAATGCGGGAATAAGGGCCAGAGAAAGCAGAAAAATGAAGAGCCGGGTACGGGCGCCTTGCCGTGAAGTGTCATTCATCAATGATGCTAATTGTGAAATATTATTTCCGAAATGGCTAGTACCGCGTCGGCCAGACGGGGACCGTAACGGTAAAGGGTGTCCGGGTTTACCACCGCGATATTTCCGTTGCGCACCGCGGGAATCCGGGACCAGCCGGGACGCCGGGCATAGACGGCGGGATTTACCTCCTTGCCAAGCATATCCCCGGCGAGTATCCACTGGGGGGCGCGGACAATAAGCTGCTCAAGGCTCACCGTGGGCCATGAGCCGTTCATATCGTCAAACACATTCCGTCCGCCGGCCAGGGCTATTGCTTCGCTGATAAAGGTGTTTTTCCCGGCGCTCATCAGGGGATCAGGGCTCAGTTCCCAAAACACCGAAGGCCGCTCCCGGCCCTGGCGCCGCATCCCGGCCCGGCCGAGCTTGCCCTTCATCTCCGCCACTACCCTTTCCGCGTTCTCCACATTCCCGGTGAGACGGCCGATAGTGATAATGGTATCGTACACCTCGCTGAAATTACGGGGTTCCACGGCGAAGGACTTTATCGAAAGCCGATCCAGCAATTCTATGATCCTCTGATGCATCTCTCCGGAAAGGATTATGAGATCGCTCTTTAAAAGGGCAATTTGTTCCACATTGACGGTGATCCCCGAAAACCCCCCTACCCTGGCTATGACGGCGGCTTCGGGCGGGTAGTTACAGTACTCGGTAACGCCTACGACCTGGGGTCCCGCGCCAATTGCGAACAGTATCTCTGTCACCGCCGGACTCAGGCTCACGATACGGACAGGCCTCGCTTCCACGGTGACGCGCCGGCCCAATACGTCGGTCATGGGGAGGGGGAAGCCGGGCTGGGTTTGGGCGTTAAGCGCGCCGGCAGCCGCGAAACTGAGCAAAATGATAAAAGCGAGGGCCTGGGGCTTTCTCATATTCAAAACGCGGTTCATTTATTTCCCCCGCCATATCCTACCAGAGGTTCACAAAATTTATCAACAACCCAAGAACCCGCTTCGCGGGGGAGGCAGGCGGCTAAACTTACTCCACAAAATTTTTGAACGGCTAAGGACCTGCGCAGAAATAATATGACCGATTGGTCATATTATTTCCTTATTTTGTAAGCAATTAGAATAAAATGCATGACATTTTATTCTTGCGCGGGTCCTATGATACCATGTTTTAAATGCGGAGCCGGGATCAGGGGGTAAACCGGCCGCACGCGCTGTTTGGACTGGACCCCGGGGAGAAGTATAAGCGAAAAAGAGGACGCCTCAGAATAGTTTGAGGCATCCTCTTTCAAATTGCGGTTAAACTTTGACTTGCCGGGCCTGAGCCGGCAAAATTACTACTCCCAGTACAGCTTGGGCCGGCCGTTGACGGAGTCCCAGACCCAGGGGGCGGCGTCGCTGGTGCCGAAGGCGAAAGCGGGGCCTGTGCCGGCGGCGGCAGACCACGATGCCTGGCCGCTGTTGGTGAAGTCCGCGCCGTCCACACCGGTGGTGGTGTTTAAGCTCGGCGTTACGGCGCCGCCGTATGCCGTTATGGTCATGCCCGTCGCAAGGCCCCAGTTGTTGGCGAGGGCGCCGGACGCGACGTTACGGCCTAGCATCCGCCGGGTATAAGAGGAGGAGACGCTACTCGTCACACTCGTGTTCAGGGCCACGCAGTTGGAGATACTGATGGTGGATGACGCGGGGTCATTGGCGTGTATCCCGGCGATGCCCCCGGCCGAGTACCAGGCTCCGGTCCCGGAGGACGTTACCGCGCCGGCGGCATAACAGTTTGAGATAATACCGGAAGAGTCTACGCCCGTTTCAACATGGTGGGTATTTGTCCCCGCGATGCCCCCGGCAATAAAGCCGTTTACCGCGCCGGTGCTATAGCTGTTTTCGATTCTGCCGACGTTAAAACCCGTGATGCCTCCGGTCCCGACCCAGCTCCACCAGTCTTGGCCGACGTCGGCTGTTACCGTGACGTCGGCATAACAGTTTTTAATGAGGCTGCAGTTTTGTCCCGCGATACCCCCGGTCGTATTACCCCCGGCATTCGTTACTCTGCCGGAGGCGCGGCTGTTTTCGATTGTGCCTCTCCAGTTGACCCCCGCGATGGCCCCGGCGGCGACCTCTCCGCCGCTTACGGAGAGATCGGCGGTCACGGTACAGCCGGTGATGAC
>JAITNM010000179.1 GCA_031290475.1 Treponema sp.
GGGAACACGGTTCATAACTGCCTCCACTATAATTTTACTTAACCGGGATAAAGATGTATACAGTCCCCTTCCGTAACACATGCAAATTTTGTGCCAAGTAGCAGGACATCCGGACTTTAATCATTACCCACTGACCATATAGACACCACAGACTTTTTGTTCGAAATATCTTCCTGTTCGTGTGGTCTGTGCGGCCAGTGGTTTCTCTTCTTCTGTGGTTATTCACCGCTTCATAGATGACTGCTAGGAAAAATTTACCCATCAGGATGAAGCGCGGATAAAAATTACACATAAATGACTCTCCCCGCCCTGAAGGCTATGCTTGCAGGTTCAAAACCGCCCCAAGGGGCCGGGGTATGGACCCGTCTGCGAATCAACAACTTTGCGGCAAGCCAAACATCTGTTATTCTTCCTGCGTTTCCTTATTACGGCTCCCCAAGCCGGGAGCGGAAACGCCGCAGGGCCGCATCGGGGAATTTTTGGTTGATCCCCAGGATCACCTTTTCCAGGAGGCGCTCCTTTTCGTCTTCCTTGTCGAAAAGCTCGGCCTGTTGGGGAAGGCCGGCCCATTCCAGGTTCATGAGTCCCGCGCCGAGGAGCCGTACCCCCTTCCCGGCCCGGTACTTTTTACGGAACAGCGCCACAAGGCGGTCATACAAACCGTTCAGGGTTGTCACCGGATTCCCGAAAGTTTCCTGCGCGCTTTCGGTAGTAAAATCCTTGTAGCGTATTTTTAGAGAGACCGTGCGGCTCCGCCATTTTTCTTCCAGCAAACGCCACATAAGCCCTTCGCAGAGATTGAGGAGCACCGACTCCATAGTAAAGTTGTCGTACAAATCGTAGGCAAAGGTCCGCTCGGCGCTCATGGAATGGGAACCCCGCTCCCCGTCAAAGGCGGCCGCCGCTTCGCCGCGAACCGCCCGGTACAGAAAAACGCCGGAAGCGTCCCCGAATATTGAGGAGAGCGTTTCCAGTGAAAGCCGGTAAATATCATCACAGGTTTTAAGGCCGTACTTTCTGAAAATTTCCCTGGTCTTTTCCCCCGCCCCCCAGATATTAGCAACAGGAAGACTGCGCATAAAGGCCTCTTCACCGCCGGGGGCTATGCGATAGAGACCGTCGGGCTTGGACATTCCGCTCGCGATTTTGGCGACATATTTGTTGCCCGCTATTCCCACAGAAACGGTAAGCCCTGTCTCTTTCCTGACCCGGACTTTTAACTTTTGAGCCAATGCCTCAGGCGGGCCGAAAAGCCCTTCAGTACCGGCGATATCAAGGAAAGCCTCGTCTATTGAAAGCTGCTGGACTTCCGGGGAGAAATCCCCGAACAGGGTCATTATTTTTTCCGATACTTCCCGGTAATGCCCCATATTGCCCCGGAGGTATATTCCCTGGGGGCAGAGCTTTACCGCCTGGGCTATGGGCATGGCCGAATGTACGCCGAACTTCCGGGCCTCGTATGAGGCGGTGGACACCACACTTCTTCTGTCATCAGGCAGCCCGCCTACAATTACCGGCTTCCCCAGGTACTCAGGATGATCGAGCTGTTCAACCGATGCGTAGAACGCGTCAAGGTCGGCGTGGATAAAACAGGCCATGCGTCCTATTCCTCCTCCCCCATTTCCGTAAGGTACTTCCAGTACCGGGCCGGCATAAACCGGCGTTGCAGGAGGGGATTTTGACGGCATTCGTTATTTACCGAGCGGTGGTAGTTCCGCCAAAGATCTTCCCAGAACCGCCCTGCCTGAGTTCCCGCTTCCGGAAATGCGGCAACCGTCCCGGTTCCCGGTTCTGTCCCGGGCAGGACAGCCAGACGGATTTCTCCATCCGGGAGCCGCTCTAAAACCAGGTTCCGTTTTTCGTCGATAATGGCCCAGGGCGTTTCTCCGAATCGAGGGCCGAAGTGATCCGCCAAAGCGGGGAGCACGAAGTGATCCGGCCCGCACCGGGCAAGGTAAATCCCCTTCTCATTCGGACTGAAACGGAGGAACCCCCGCATACGATCAATTTCGTGGGTTACCTTGTAGGCCGCTTCCAGAACTACCCTGACATCCTCATCCCCCCGATCTACTGCCGCCCGATCCGCGGCAAAACGAGCCTCCCGGGCGCCAATGCCGCTGCCGGTAAGATCGCCGCCGGCGGCATCTCTAGCGGCGGTAAGGGCCTTTCGGCAGAAACGCCGGATTTCCCCCTCAATGGGGAGCTCGCTCATCCACGCGTATACTGCCCCATCATAGGCGTTCGGGGAAAGCTCGAAGAGTTCCGGGGGGATTAAAGCAACCGGGGGAACCCAAAATCCGGATGAGGCCCCAGAGGAATCCGAAACGGGACCAGAGACCGGGTAGAGAGAAACGGTTCCCTGGCGGCAACCTGTTCCGGCGCTATCATCGCCGGCAAAAAGGTCCGGCTGGGTCTGGCGCATTATGCTGCTCATATTGAATACTATACAAAATTATAGTATTTTTGGCAAGGGCCTGGCAGCCTGTTGTCCGGGAAAGTGGCGACAGACGCTTATGCGTCTACAACTAGGGCAGCGGAGCCGCCCTAGTTGTTTTCCTTTATGCAAGAAACAGTCTGCTATGGTGTACTTATTTTTTTCTTATGTAAAACACCACTGCGGCTTGACCTCCATCAAAAATACCTGCTAATGGAACATTAGCTTTGTTGCTATTCAACAAGGTTTTCAGTTCTGATGGAGCAGATACGCCTTGGTTTGAATAATTTATGAGGGTTTCAAACGAACCATTTACAGTCCCACCGTCATTGAACACAATTTTACCGCTGGTGCAGTAATTATAAATTGCTGTTGCGGTAGCGCCTGTGGCCATTCCAGCAGTCCCGCCTTGGACTTCCTGAACATTCCAACCTTCTTTTTTAATGGTAGCCATAATAGTAGCATAATCAGCATTGAAACTTCCCCATTCTAAGGTGTATTCGTCGGTGGGAGCGCCGCTGCCGGTCGTCCCGTTGTCACAACCGGAGAGAGCCAGACCCAGTATCAGCAGACAAACCGGTATTCCCAAAAATAAAAGTTTCTTATTCATAAAGAAACCTCCTTTGCGTAAACCCGTCGGCATATATTTAAACCCTCAATACGAGGGTTTAATGACAAGACGGTAAAGTCCGCAAAAGCGCTTGGATCTTTGGGCAATACGGAGGGAGCCGCAAAGCGGCGTTGGGGTTGTTGCATAAGGCGCGGCCCGGAGAGATAAGGGCGCGCAAAAGGAACTACACTATCTATATGGGGTATCTTGGGGGAATATGGCTTAGAGCGCGCTATATATGGGGGGGGGGGGGGGGGGGGTAATTACGGTTCTTTTTGGCGCCGGACGGGCGTTACGGGAGGGGCGGACGGCGGCGGAAACACGAGAATTCCCCGCCCCGGATGGTACGAATTGAAAAAAAGACCGATTGGATGTCATAGCCTTCACGCGCCACCGTTCCTTGTTAGAGGGATTCCATTAGAGAGTACACTATTAAAGCCTTCGATAGCATAGGCGGAGATGGGGGAAATGTCAACGGGACGCGGGGCAATTCAGCAGGGCGCCCGGCAAATTACTGCTTTTTCACATCACGATAATAAGGTCCCTGCCGCCCTCTCCGGTAACACAGCGTCCGCCGCCGTCTTTCACGATGTAGGTATCCTCCACACCGGCCATTCCGATACCGGGGACGCCCTTCTTCGGTTCCAGGGCGATGAC
>JAITNM010000199.1 GCA_031290475.1 Treponema sp.
ACCGGGAACTGGAAACGGGAACTTATGCCTATGCCTTTATTTCCCCCGGCGCGGCGGAAAAGGCCCTGGAAATTGGAAAAGCGGGGGGAAGCAAAACTCATCTGGTACTCCTGGCGGATTTAGGGGAAATCTCCTCGTTTCAGAATATTCCCATCATCACCATGCCCGCCTACGCGGGACCTATTGCCAATACACTCAACGGCCTGGTAACCGTTGATTCGCCTGAAAAAGCGGTGGTCCGTTTTACCGCGCCGGGGGCGAAGATCCTCATTGTGGACGATATTGTTACCAACCTGAATGTTGCCAAGGGGCTCCTCGCGCTCTACGAAACGAATATCCGGACCTGTACCGGCGGGAAGGAAGCCATTGAGCTGATCAAAAACGAGCCCTACGATCTGGTGTTCATGGATCACATGATGCCGGAAATGGACGGGGTAGAAGCCACGGCAATTATCAGGGCGCTGGAAAAGGACTATGTTAAGAATATGCCCATCATTGCCCTGACCGCCAACGCCATTTCCGGGATGCGGGAGATGTTCCTGGAAAAGAAGTTTAACGACTACCTTGCCAAGCCCATAGAAATTCCCAAACTTGATGAGATCATGGGGAAATGGATTCCACGGGATAAACGGATAAAGGCCTCCGCTGTTCGGGAAATACCGGAAACCGAATCGACTCTCTATATCGCCTCCGTGGATGTTCGGAAGGGCCTTGCCATGACCGGCGGCACCGAAGCGGGCTATCGGAAAGTCCTGACCGCCTTTTACCGGGACGCCCTGGAACGGCTCCCGTTGTTGAAGGATGTCCCGGAGGCGGCTGATGTTTCTCTTTTTGTTACGCAGGTTCACGCCCTGAAAAGCGCCGCCGCCACCATCGGAGCGGCGGAACTGTCGAAGGAAGCCGCGGATCTGGAAGCGGCGGGAATGGCCGGAGACTTCGCGGCGATCCGGGAGAGGCTTCCGCCGTTTCTTGAACACCTCAGGAATACGGCGGAAGAAATCCGGCGCGCGGTAGAAGTGAATGGCGGCGAAAAAGCGGGGACCGGCGAAGAAAGGGATACTGAAAATATTTTACTTTACCGGGAATTGTTTGTATCGCTTAAAGAGGCCCTGGAACGGAAGGACCTTGAAACCGCGGACCGGCTCCTGGCGGAACTTGAGGACAAAAACCTGGATACAAAGATCAAAAAAACCCTGGCAAACATTTCCGACCAGGTATTGATGACCGAGTTTGAGGCAGCGCTTGATGTGATCGACGCGCTAATTGCGCCGGGAGCGTTTAATGAAAAAGAAAAGAGGCAGTTCCAAAATGTCAGATTTTGGAACTGCAACCTTAGATATCAAAGGAGTGTATTTTATGAAGATTGCAAAAGGTACGCGGAAAACTTCGATAAAGCGCAGGTTTTTTATTTTTTCCCTGATTTTTTTCCTGTTTATTCTCGCGGGCGGAGGGGGAGCGTTTTTCCTCTCCATAAGACAGATTGTCCGTTCCAACGCGGCCCAGGAACTTTCCCGGCTCCTGGAAACCAAGCGGATAACGCTGGAAGCATCGGTCAACGCCGAAATTGCCCTTGCCCTCAAGATGGCCGGGTCCCCGCTGATACAACGGTACTTCCTCAACCCCGAAGATCCCGAGTTGGAACGCCTTGCCTTTGAGGAGATTGCCGGGTACCGCAGGGCCTTTGCGGGAAATACGGTTTTCTGGGTCAATGATACTGATAAAAAATTTTATTCCGATGACGCATACAGTTATACGGTGAATCCCGCAGACCCCGCCGACTATTGGTACAATATGACTCTCAATGAAACAAAGACGTTCAATTTCAATATCAACTATAATGATAATATTAAAAAAACTTATCTCTGGGTCAACGCGCCGGTATTTGATAACGGAAAGCCCACCGGTGTACTGGGAACAGGCATCGATCTTTCCGCTTTTATCGATTCCATTTATGCGGGAATTGATTTATCCGTAAGTTTTTATCTCTTTAACGAATTCGATGAAATAACCGGAGCGCGGGACGGCGATCTCGTATTCAATAAAGAATCTATCACAAGACATTTGGGGAGCGATAGTGATATGATTGTCGGCGCCGCCAAAGCCCTCAGTGATAACGCTATTCAAACTTTCGGCTACGGGTATGGCGAGGCGGCGGTGAGCCGTATCCCCCAACTTAACTGGTACATGGCCGCGTTTTTGCCCTTCAATCTTTCCATGTACCTAAATACCGCCATGACCGGACTTTTCCTCTCAATGCTGGCGGTAGTACTTTTAGTGTTTGTCATATTCAACCTGTTTATTGTGAGTATCCTCAAGCCCCTGAATTATACGATGAAGGTATTGGCGGATATTTCCACCGACTGGGATCTTACCAAGCGGCTGGATATTCACAACAGGGATGAATTCGGTGATCTGGCGGGATTTTTCAATCTGACCTTTGACAAAATAAAAGACCTAATTGGAGCTATCAAAACCGAGACCGTCTCCCTTTCGTCCACCGGAACGAAACTTACGACGAGCATGATGGAAACCGCGGCGGCGGTGCATGAAATTACCTCCAATATCCAAAACATGCAGGGGCAGGTGAGCAGCCAAACGGCGGGGGTTGCCGAATCAGGCCATGCCATGGAGCGGATCATGGGAAGTGTTGAAAAACTTAACGAACATATCAGTGTGCAGGCCGATAACGTAACCCAGTCTTCGGCGGCCATAGAAGAAATGCTCGCCAATATCCATTCGGTGGCCGAAACCCTGAAAAAAAACGCCGCCAATGTGATCACTCTGGGGGAATCTTCCGAAGCCGGCAGAACAGGTCTCGGGACCGTTTCCCAGGATATTCAGGAAATCGCCAGGGAATCCGAAGGCCTTCTGGAAATAAACGCCGTAATGCAAAACATCGCCAGCCAGACAAACCTCCTGTCCATGAACGCGGCCATTGAAGCCGCCCACGCGGGGGAAGCGGGAAAGGGTTTCGCCGTGGTGGCCGATGAAATACGGAAGCTCGCCGAATCTTCCGGGGAACAATCCAAGACCATCAGTGCGGTGCTCAAAAAGATCAAAACATCCATTGATACAATAACCCAATCCGCCGGAGCCGTTCTTAAGGGCTTTGAAACTATTGAAGAAAAAGTGAAAACCGTTTCCGAACAGGAAGAGCAAATCCGCGCCGCCATGGAGGAACAGGAAACGGGAAGCCGGCAAATACTGGATGCCATAACCAATTTAAAAACCGCCACCGATTTGGTAAAGAGCGGGTCCGCGGATATGGCCCGGGAGAGCGGGGAGGTGCTGAAGCAGCGGGGCGAACTGGAACGGATAAGCGGCGAGGTCGCTATGGGTATGCACGAAACGGCCAAGGGCGCGGAACAGATCAATACCGCGGTTAGCCAGGTGAGCGAAATAAGCGAGGAAAATAAACGCAACATTGATACCCTGAGCAGGGAAGTATCCACCTTCAAAGTGGAATAAGGTGAGCCTCTTTCAAAACTCGGTTAGTTTTGAAGAGGCTCTTGGAAAAATCGGTCTAAAGCCCGGTTTTTCCTCTAAATCTAAGGCTAAGGTGTATAAAATGAAAAAATCGGAACCAATAAAGTTTTTAAGACCAAATACGGCGCTTTTCTTTATTTCCTCATTACTGGTTTTGGTTATTTTTATCAATGTTACCTTCGTGATGGACCGCACCATTGCCATGCTGGAAGACGCCACCCGGAATCACCTTATGGCGGCGGCCCTTGCCGCGGCGGATTACGTTTCCGCCGAAGAATTGGACCGTTACCACACCATAGAAGATACCCATTCTCCTGAATATGAGGCATTGAGGATGCGGCTCATCAATTTTGCCGAAAAATACCGGGTGCTTTATGTTTATTACTGGCGGGATTACGGAGACGGACGAATTCAGTATATTGTTGATAATGACACGGACCCGGAAACCACGGCGACTCCTGAACTGTTCTACGATCTTGAAGACCCGGTCCCGTCTATTCTGGCGGGGAATGTTTATACTTCGGACCTGGGCATCTATACCCCCACCTGGGACGGCCTCATCTCCGGTCTCGCTCCGGTATTCAGCGCGGACGGATCGGTGTATTGCGCCGCGGGGGTGGATCTGAGCGATGAGGTCATTATCATGCAGCGCCGGAATACAATTCTACTCAGGTGTATTCAAATCGGCTCGCTGCTTGTCTCGTTTGTCTGCGCGGGAATAAGCCTGTGGCTGTACCGCAAGAAAGCTCTACAAAGCGAAAACGCCAATAAGGCCAAGAGCCAATTCCTTTCCGCCATGAGTCATGAAATCCGTACCCCCATGAACGCCATTATCGGCATCAGTGAACTTGTTCTGCGGGAGGGCACAAGCCTCAAGGTGCGGGACTATGTTGCCCAAATCAAACAGGCGGGGGTCAACCTGCTTGCCATAATTAATGATATTCTGGATTTTTCTAAAATAGAATCGGGCAAGCTGGACCTCAATTTAATGCGCTATTCATTGGCCTCGCTCCTGAATGACGTGGTTACCATCATTCGCGTCCGCTTGAGTGAAAAATCAATACAGCTTAAAATCGATATTGATAGTTCATTACCGGGTATTTTATTGGGTGATGAAATACGCATACGGCAAATACTGCTGAATCTGCTTACCAACGCTGTTAAATACACCAGGGAAGGGCATATTCTGTTTACTGTTGCCAACGGCGGCGTAAGCGGCAATGTTAGCGGCGGGTTAGGCGATAGCGATACTGTCATGATGAAATTTGAAATTACCGATACCGGAATCGGCTTTAAAGATACCGATATTAAAAATATCTTTGGAAATTTTGTCAGGTTTGATACCGATAAGAACCTGGGAATTGAAGGAACCGGCCTTGGGCTTTCCATTACCGATAACCTTTGCCGTCTTATGGGCGGCTCCATTTCCGTAAAGTCGGTCTATGGTGAAGGCAGTACTTTTACTGTTTCCCTTCCGCAAAAAATTCTCGATCATGAACCGCTTGTCTGTAATACCCCGCGGCAGGAGCCGCTGCTTACCTCTTCGGATACTATTGTCAGTTTTACGGCGCCCGGCGCGCGGATTCTCATTGCTGATGATATTTCCAGTAACCTTATTGTCGCGGAAGGTCTTTTGGCGCCGTATGGCATGACCATAGATTGCTGTGGCGGAGGACAGGATGCCGTAAATCTGGCGAAGAAAAATCATTACGATTTAATATTTATGGATCACCTTATGCCGGGTATGGACGGTATTAAAGCAACCGGGGCAATCCGCGCGGAAAAAACGGCGAATCCCCGTCTCCCGATTATTGCCCTTACCGCCAATGCCGTTACGGGAATGAAAGAAATGTTCCTGCAAAACGGATTTAACGA
>JAITNM010000178.1 GCA_031290475.1 Treponema sp.
TTGGGCGCTTCGCCAGCGCTTGTTGGCCGGCAGATCCGAAAGATCCCGGCGGTGTCCCTCCCGGGTATGGATGATCGTAAAACCGGGGAGGGCGCGGGCGGCGGCCAACAGTTTTTTAATCGGCCCAATCGCCCGGGCAGTATTGGAAAGATCGTAGCCCATCATGTCCACATAACCGCCCTTACCGCAAAAATCGGTCTGCATATCAATCACCATGAGGGCGGTATTTTCCGTCCGCAGATCCCCGTTATAGGGCCAGGCATAGGGTATCGAACTAATAGTCACCGTCATCTCCTTTTGGGGTTCTTAAAGCTCCCGAAAAATTTCAACCACATCTTCTGACGCGGCCACGCAGCCGAAAAGGCCGTTTGATTGCTGAATCGAAGAAAGGGCCGCCAGGTGATTCTCGTATACCGTAGCGCCGGTACAATCACTAAGGGTGATACATTCAAACCCCCGGTCGTTGGCGTCCCGCAGGGTACTGTGGACGCAGCAATCGGTGGTAACGCCGGTAAGAATCAGATTTACTATTCCCCGGCAGCGCAGAATCACCTCCAGGTCGGTGGCGTAAAATGCGCTCTTCCCCGGTTTGTCGATAATAAGTTCCCCGGCTTGGGGGTACAGTTCCGGTACAATATCCCAGCCCTGTTCTCCCCTTACCAGGATGCGGCCCTTTGGTCCTTCCTCACCGATGGGTATTCCCTTACGGGCGCTTCGCCAGCGCTTATTTGCCGGCAGATCCGAAAGATCCGGCCGGTGTCCTTCCCGGGTATGGATGATCGTAAAACCCGGAATTGTCCGGGCGCCGGCCAACAGTTTTTGTATCGGCCCAATCGCCCGGGCAGTAAGACTGACATCATAGCCCATATAATCAATGTATCCGCCCTTGGCCACAAAGTCGGCCTGCATATCAATCACCATAAGGGCGGTATTATCTTTTTTCAGGTTTCCGTCGTAAGGCCACGGATAGGGGGCCGCATGCTCTATGAACATCTTAATTAGCAATACTGCCGACAACGCCTTCAACAAGCCAGTCGCAGGCCTCAAGTTCATCCGCCGAAGGACGGACCCCCGCCGGGATAACTACCTTGCCGCTCTGGTCTTTAATTTCCCCTTCAAAGGCAAAGAATTCTCCGCTTGTCATCCGGCTTTTGGTGTTGTTTACCAGGGTAACCACATCGGCGGGGACGTTCTTGCCAAAGGGGGCCAGATCCACAACCCCTTCTTTAAGGCCTCCCCGGTATTTACCGTCGTACTTGCTCCCCGTAAAACCGCCGTCCAGGGCAACCTGGGTCATTTCGATGAAGGTGGGCCCCCAGTTCCACATGGCGCCGGTTATCCAGCCTTCCGGGGCCAGTTCGGACGCATCGGTGTGGTTGCCCACCGACATGATTCCCCGGCGTTCACAGATCTCGATAACTGTTTTGGTGCTGTCCTGGTGCTGGCTTACCACATCGGCGCCGCCGTCAATCAGGGTATTGGCCGCGTTGGTCTGCATGGCCGGGTCCGCCCAGCTTCCGGTGAAGATCACGGTGGTGACGGCCGCGGGGTTTACCGCCCTGGCCCCCAGTTCAAAGGCGTTGATATTGAGCAGCACCTGGGGTATGGGAAAAGACGCGATAAAGCCCAGCTTGTTCGTTTTCGTGCTTTTACCCGCCGCCATGCCCGCCAGATAGAAGGGCTCCCAGATGGTCCCAAAATAGGTACCCAGGTTATCGGCGTTTTTAAGTCCCCCCTGGTGGAAGAAGACCACATCTTTGGTGTTCGCCGCCACATCCAGGGCGGGGTCCAAATGGCCGTAGGACGTGGGGAACATGACCGTTCCGCCCACCTGGATCATCTGTTCCAGTACCCGGGAAGCCTCGGAAGTTTCGGGCACATTTTCCGAGCGGTAGACTTTTACCCGGTCCCCAAAGGCCTCTTCCACGGCGATGCTGCCCTTGTAGGCGGCCTGGTTGTACCCGTAATCATCACGGGCGCCGACAAAGATAAAACCAATTCCCACCGGCTTTTGGGTTTCCACCGTGGTGCTGTTCTTTTTCCCCGAACAGGAACTCAGCGCCCCGGCGCACAACAAGACCCACAGTAACACACTCACCTTTTTCATACGATTCCTCCTCTTTATTTTAAAAAGCATAAGCTTTTTAATTACTGACTATTCGTTTGAGCTCTTCGGGCATTACCTGCCGTTTCCGCCGGGACATGACGAACAGGGCGGCCAGGGTAAGTACATAGGGAAGCATGAGCAGGAGAAATGGTGAAACATTAACCCCCCGCTGTTGCAGGATAAGCTGTAATGATTGCGCTCCCCCAAAAATATAGGCCCCCACATAGGCTTTCGCGGGATTCCATGACGCCAGAATAACTAACGCCACGGCGATAATCCCCCGGCCGTTGGTAATACCTTCTATCCAGGTATGGGTGTAGGCAATGGAAAGCTGGGCGCCCCCTATTCCCGCAAGGGCGCCCCCGGCGATAACCCCAAGGTAGCGGAACAGAATGGGTTTTCCCCCATAGGCAAAGATAACCCGCTCGCTTTCCCCGGTTCCCCGCAGTTGTATGCCCAGGCGGGTTTTAAAAAACAAGAGCCAGAGTAAAGGTCCCAGGATATACGAAAGGTAGGTGATCGCGTCCTGGAAAAAGACCGCCGGTCCCAGGACGGGCAGTTTGGAAAGCAGGGGCAAAGCCCGGGCCTGGAAGCCGTCCACATGCACGCTAATATAACTGCGGCCGAAAAAGGCGGTGATCCCCATACCCAAAAACATAAGGGCCAGGCCGGTGGCAATTTGATTGGTCTTCCGGGAAATAACAAAGTAGGCGTGCAGGAGCGCAAGGAGCATGCCGGCGCCCATGCCGGCCAATAATCCCAGCCAGGGGGAACCGGTTTCCGCGTTGACCATATAGGCGGTAAATGCCCCCAGGATCATGCTGCCCTCAATGCCCATGTATATTACCCCCACCAGCTCGCAGACGGTTTCGCCGTAGACGCCGAAGAGTACCGAGGTACCGGATTGGATGGCCCCAAAAAGCAGTAATGTTACGGTTTTCATGACAACCTCTTTTCGGCGCGGCCCTTCCAGAGAATGGATAAGAGCACAATGGACATGAGTATCCGTATTGACGAAGAGGGCAGGCCGCTTACTATTTCAAGAATATTACCGGCCACCGACAGGAACCCAATCACAAAGGCGGTAAGCACCGAAAGGAGGGGGTTGTTCCAGGCCATCCAAGCCGCCAGGAATCCCAGATAACCGTAATTGACCCCCGTGGTTTGCCGCAGCCGTTCTTCCACGGCGCATATTTCCAGCATCCCCGCAAGGCCGGCCAAGCTGCCTGAAACCAGCATGGCGATAAGCTGATTTTTTTTGACGTTATACCCTGCGTGGATGGCGGCTACGGGATTCCCCCCAATGACCCGGATCTTATAGCCCCAGACGGTCTTTCCCAGGATAAGCCACACCGCCACTGCCGCCGCCAGGGCGATAAAGATCGTAATGCTCACCTTGGAATTACCGAATTTAAAGAGCCGCATCTGCGCGGGGATGGGGGGACTCATGGGCCAGTTAAAACTGGCGGGATCTTTTAAGAGGCCGAACACAAAATAACTAATAACCTGGAAGGCAATGTAGTTAAGGATAAGGGTGGTGATGGTGGTGTTCATGTTGGCCCGGTTTTTTAATATGCCGGCAATCCCGCTCCACAACATGCCGCCCAAAATGCCCGCCAGCGCCATGAGGGGGATGCCCGCAAAGCCCGGCAGGGAAGAGGCAAGGTATATTCCCGTGACCGTGGAGAACAGGGCGCCCATGGCAAACTGACCTTCCCCGCCCACGTTAACGATCCCCGCCCGGGCGGAGACGCAGGTCGCCAGGGCGATAAACATGAGGGGGGTGGTCTTGATGATCACCTCCCCCAGGCCGTAGGCCGTAAAGAGGGTCATGTTCAGCACGGCGGAGTAGGTTTCTCCCACGTCCACCCCCTGAACCGTCAGAAAGGCGGCAAAGAGCAGGATGGGGAAGAGGAGTACCGCCCCCCACAGGCTGGCATTGGTGTCGGTTTTAGGTGAAATTCTCTGCATGCCTTGCACGCCTTCCTCCGGTTAACCTTGATAAAGACCTGCATATTTATACATAAAATATACAGAAGGTCAAGGGGAAAGCG
>JAITNM010000292.1 GCA_031290475.1 Treponema sp.
GGTTACTTTATGGACGACACTTGCATTTGCTCCCGTTTTGTACCAAAACGGTGCGCAAAATGCGGTTTTTAAGGAGGTCTGTCTATAATGTGTCCACATTATAGACAGACTCTAATTAACACTTCGTGTTAATTTTCGATTAACAGGAGCGGCGATGCCGCCGCTCTACATAGGAGCTATAATGAAAAAAACAGTATTTCACTTTTGCGGTTTTGCGGCAAAGTTAGCCGTCTGTTTGGCGTTGCTGACGCCATTTTCCGCCTTTGCCCTCGGTTCCGGGGAAAAGGCCGGGGATTCCCTTTCGGTACTGGTGTACATCACCGGCATGGTGGCCGGGAGTCCCACCTATGAACTCCTTGCCCAGGGGGCCCAGGAATTTGCCGAAAGCCATTCCAATGTAACGATAAAGGTCTACGAGGCCGGGTTCAACCAGGCGGAATGGGAGGAACAGCTTACTTCCCTCGTAGCTTCCGGGGAATATAACCTGGTGCTGGGATCGAATCCTTCACTGCCCGAGATCTGCGCCAGTGTGGGGAAAAAATTCCCTAAACAGAAATTCGTCATTACCGACGCCCAGTACAGCGGGAACAGTCAGATCAGTACATACCTGTACAACCAGTACGAACAGTCCCTCTACCTGGGTTACCTTGCGGGACTCATCACGATAAGCAAGATGCCCCACGCCAATGCCGCAAAAAAAATCGGCTTCATCGCCGCCCAGGAATACCCCCTGCTCAACAAGCACATTCTTCCCGGGTTTCTGGCCGGTGCCCATCTTGCGGATCCTGATATCACCATGGACTTCAGGGTAATCGGCAACTGGTTTGACGCAAACAAGGCGGCGGATCTGGCCCGCTCCATGATGGATTCGGGGGTGGATGTGTTCGCCTCCATTGCCGGTGGCGCCGCCCAGGGGATGATCAAGATCGCGGAGGAGCGGGGGGCCTACGTGGTATTTCATAACACCAATGAGTACAAAAGCTCTCCCGGGGTTATTGTGGGCTGCGGTCTTATGAAACAGAAGAAGCTGGTGAAGGAAATACTCAGCAGTGTACTTGCGGGAAAAATGATTTATGGGACCACAAGAGTTGTGGGAGTCCAGGAAGACTACCTTTCCTTTTTCGCCAATGATCCCGGATACACGGATTATATTCCCCAGGATATTCAGGCCAGGTTTGGCGCTTTTATGGCCAGTGTCAAGGCGGGAAAGGTGGAGTATACTCTTCCTCCCCTTTAATGTCCCCGTTTTGTACCAAAACGGCGCGCAAAATTAGTGTTTGAGGCTTTTTGTGGGATTTGAGCTTGCGGCGGAACTGCGGAATATCTCTAAGTTGTACAGTACAACTTCATTTTGGGCAAACCGGAATGTTTCTCTGGATTTGAGGAAGGGGGAGATTCTCTGTCTTGCCGGTGAAAACGGCGCGGGAAAATCAACCTTGATGAAGATCCTCTACGGCCTTGTTCCTCCTACCGGGGGGGGAATTTTTATCAATGGTAAACCGG
Organism: Treponema sp.; assembly: GCA_031290475.1. GTDB lineage: Bacteria > Spirochaetota > Spirochaetia > Treponematales > Breznakiellaceae > JAITNM01. Next base: position 1,504 of record JAITNM010000292.1, read on the forward strand.
TAAAGATCCACAGCCCTCTGGACGCAAACAGGTTTGGTATCGGTATGGTCCATCAGCATTTTATGCTTTTTCCGGAACTCACGGTTGCCCAGAATGTGGTTATGGGAATTGAGCCAAGGAAAGGCATCTTTTACCATTTTGAAAAGGCCAATAAAGCGGTTGCCAGGGTGATAGAGGAGCATCACTTTTCCGTGGAAGCGGATGCACCGGTCTCTTCTCTGACCATTGGGCAGATGCAGCAGGTTGAAATTCTAAAACTCTTCTACCGGGATGCGGATATCCTTATCCTGGATGAGCCTACGGCCGTACTCACGGATCAGGAGATAGCATCCCTGTTTAAAACTTTCAGAAGGCTCGTCTCCGCAGGGAAGTCTTTGATCCTTATCACCCATAAACTGGGGGAGATAAAACAGATATCAGACCGTGCGGCGATTATGCGTAACGGTGAAATGATAGCCGTCCGGGATACCCGGGATACGGATGAGGAGGAGATTTCCAGCCTCATGATGGGCGGGGTATTAAATCCCCCCGGTACGAATAAAGAAAAGGCCCCGCTCCGGCGGGGGAACCATGAAGAAGCGGGGGAGGCGGTTCTCAGTTTTGAGAACGTAACGGTACTGCGCCGCGCCCAGGAACTGCCTGCTCTGGATAATGTTAGTTTTACTGTTCATAAAGGGGAAGTCCTGGGGTTTGCCGGAGTAGGGGGGAACGGTTTGGGCACCCTGGAAGCGGTGCTGGGAGGATTTCTGCCCATTACCCGGGGAAGGATAGTTCACCGGGGGGAGGACATCTCCTTTCTCAAGACCCGGCGCTTAAGGAAGCGGGGACTCGCCTATGTTCCCGGAGACCGGCTTTCCGTGGGATGCGCCCTGGACGCCACGGTGACGGAAAACATGATGATAAACAGAAGGGCCCAGTTTTCCCGCCGGGGATTTTTGGACAGGAAGACTGTTGATTCCTTTGCAGAAGAGCTTCTGGAGCGTTACCGGATTGACGGGGAAAAAGAAAAGCCCGTACGATCCCTTTCGGGGGGGAATATTCAGAAGATGATACTTGCCAGGGAAATTGAGCAATACCGGGATTATATTGTCTTTTCCGAGCCAACCTGGGGGCTTGATGTTTCTGCGGGCCGTTATGTTTATGAAGAGATAGGGATGCTGCGGAACAAAGGCGGCGCGGTTATCCTGATTTCCAGCAACCTGGACGAAATTCTTTTTAACGCGGATCGCATCCTCGTTTTTTACCGGGGCGCTGTTGCCGCCGAATTTTCTAACCCGCCGTCTCTTTTAGCCGAAGACAGATCCCGGTTAAAAGAAGAGATCGGCGCCGCTATGCTGGGGTTATACCATGGCTGATATGAATACTATGCCCGCGGGGGCCGGAAGGGCGCCCCACGAAGGGGCAACGCGTTTCCAGGAAAGGATGCGGGGGGCGCTCCTTTCCCTGGGGGGCGGCGCCGGAGGCATGATCGTTATTTTCTTCATCTCTCTCCTGGCAGTAGTACTGCTTATATTTTTATTGAGCCGTGAGCCGTTAAAGACGCTGGGTTTGTTTTTTCTTGGTCCCCTGGGCAACATCTACTACTTCGGAAACATGCTCAATAGCAGCATCCCTTTCATCTTCGGCGGACTGGGCGTTTCTCTGGCTATGCAGGCCGGTAACCTCAACCTGGGCGGTGAAGGGCAGATATACTCGGGCGCCTTTGTCACAACAGTTCTGGCCGTCGCCCTTGCTCCCCTGGGCCTGTTTGGCGCGGTACTGGCCCTGCTGGCAGGAACGGTATTTGCAGGACTGGTTGCCGCCTTCTCCGGCCTCTGCAAGGCGCGGTGGAACACGAACGAACTTATCACAAGCTTTTTGATTTCCAATGTTCTCATCCTCCTTACGAATTATTTTATTACCGGTCCTTTCCTGGACCCGGATACCAGCCTCCAATCCACGAGGAAGATTGGCGAGAGTTTCCACCTCCCCGGGATCCTGCCTCCCTCGAACCTCAGCATTGCCATCATCGCCGCCCTTATTGCGGTAGTATTGGTGTGGTTGTTCCTTTACCGTTCAAAGCCCGGCTATGATATCCGCATGTCGGGACTTAATCCCCTGTTTGCCCGCTACGGCGGGATCAGCGCCGGTATAAGCATAACCCTGTCCATGTTTCTCTCCGGCTCGTTATACGGATTGGGAGGGGGATTGGCGATCTACGGAACCTACTATCAGGCTATAAAGGAGTTCTCCTCAGGGCTGGGCTGGAATGGCCTCGCGGCGGCCCTTATCGCCCGGTCAAGACCGGCGCTGGTGATCCCCTCGGCTGTTTTCTTTGCCTGGATAGGGAGCGGCGCACGGCTGGCCATGCAGTTTTCCGATGTTACTTTTGAAATAGCCTCGATTGTACAGGCGGTGATTTTTTTGCTGGTTACCAGTACTGTTCTGAGGGATCTCTTTAGCAGGAGGAAAAAAGCCCTATGACCTTGCCGGTTCTGCACAGCGCCGTTGTCTTCATGACGCCCCTCCTTTTTGCCGCCACAGGAGGCCTCTTCGCCGAGCTTTCGGGCATGCTCAACATTGCCCTCGAAGGCCTTCTCCTGGTGGGCGCCTTCTCCGCCCTGGTGGCGGCACATTTTTCCGGAAGCCTCCTGGCAGGGGTTTTGGCCGCAGTTATAAGTTCCCTGCTCCTTTCGGCCCTGGTTGGCGCCGTTACTCTAAAACTCAAAGCCAATGTATTTATCACAGGCCTTGCGGCCAATCTATTTGCTTCAGGAATAACAGTAGTACTGTCCTATCGGATTTTTGCCACAAGGGGGGTGTTGGTTTTTAACGATCTTCCTTCTCTTAAGATCTTCAGCCTTGGCTTTATATCCCAAATTCCCGTGGCGGGGGATTTGATTTCCGGACAGAATTTCTACGCATACTCTTCCTGGATCCTGCTCTTCATCTCCTGGGTCGTCCTCTACCGCACGCCCTTCGGTTTTCGTCTCCGTTCGGCAGGCTCCCATGGTGAGGCGCTGGTTTCCCTGGGAATAAGACCGGAGTTTTATCAATTCTGCGCTTTTCTCATTTCCGGTCTTGCCTGCGGTATAGGGGGATCCCTTCTCACCCTGAACCTGGGGGTGTTCGTCCCGAACATTTCCGCCGGCAAGGGCTGGATCGCCCTGGTGGTGATCTTCCTGGGGAACCGGAAACCCCTGGGACTCCTTATCGCCGCCTTTATCTTTGGCCTCTCCGAATCCTTTTCCAACTACGCCCAGGGCGCCTTTGATGTTCCCGCAGATTTTATCCTGGCCATTCCGAGCATTTTTACCCTGGCCGGGATGATCGGCGTTTCGGTATACGCAAAAAGGAAGAACAGGGTCAGGGCGCTTTTAAGGAAGCGTTGATTACTAATTTTTTAAAGATGAGGCTGTCCCAAAAGTTCAGCTTTGGGACCCGCTCAGATTCCCGTCATTTTCGACCCGCCAGACGCCGTCGTTTTTTACATAGGTTCCCGCCTGCCTGTCCTGGCTTGCGTAGTAATTAATAAAACTCTGTTCAAAATTCAGGATGTAAATGTCCGCGCCCCTCCCTATGGTGATCTCGGCCAATTCGTTTCTCAGGAACACCTTGGGCTGAATTGCCGCAAGCCCGGCGGGAATAGTTACGCTGTTTATAGGGTTTCTGCTGAAGGCGGCAAAACGAAGGGCCCTGACCGAATCGGGGATTGCCACATTGGTTAATTTGTTGTCCGCAAAGGCGCTGATCCCGATTTCCCTTAAGCGCGGAGGCAGGGTGATTTCCGTAAGTTCGTTGTCCGCAAAAGCGAGGGTCCCGATAAAGGTGATAGTGCCGGGCAGGGTAACTGAAGTGAGGGCCATGTTCCTAAAGGCCTTATTGCCAATGCCGGTAACTTCAATGCCGTTGATGGAAGAGGGGATTGTTATTTCCTTTTCGGCGCCCTTGTAGCCGGTGATAACGACGGTCCCGTCCTTGTTCTGGATAAGGGTAAAATCCCCGGCATTCTGGCCCGGAAGGGGGAGGAGGGGAACGAGAACAAGCAGGGTAAGGATGAAATATTTAGATCCCATGGAG
>JAITNM010000005.1 GCA_031290475.1 Treponema sp.
AATCAACAACCCCGCCGCAAGCGGTCGGGGTATGTTGTTCTCGTAAGGTATTTGACTCAGGGTACATACCCTTGGTTCCGCCCCAAGGGGCCGGGGTATGTACCCTTCGCAACGAATCATTGGGGATTAGACAGGTGGAGATCGCTTACCTTCCTCTAGCCCTTACTGATCTGGAAGAAATATTTCATTATCTGGTAAATAAACTGGAAGCGCCTCAGGCCGCCCGGAATTTACGGGATGAAATTAATGCCGCTGTTCACAATCTGCTCCAATTTCCATACGCTCATGCCCTCTACCGGACAGAAAAACCGCTAAAAAAAGAATACAGAAAAATTACCGTAAAGAATTTTTATATCTTTTATGTGGTGGAAAAAAATACCATTGAAATTCATCGCGTAATAAACTCAAGGCGGAATATTGAATCTGTGCTGGAATGATATCCGGCTAAATTTGGCGCTCTACGGCGGGGAGAATCATCCCCTGCTTGCTTGCTTTTTCTTCCTGCAATACACTATAGTTCATAGTGATCAGAATATTATATCTGTAATGACCATAAGTTGGAGGAATTTGTGAAAAAAAGCATTATCGTTTTATTTATAGCAGGGGTAGTTTTGTTTTCAGGCTGTAAGAGTCAGCCCAAAGCGGTAAAGGCGCCGGATTATGTTGAAAAAACTTCCGCCTATGAAGTAGTGGATCATAAGACAAAGTCTGTCGGTCAGGATGTACCCGATTGGGTTACTTTGTATATCAACGACGGGGTTCATGGGGTAGAATCCCTGCCCCAGTTTAAAGATAAGTATGTGTTTGTAGGGGAAGATGCGGGGACTAACCTGAATGCCCTTCGCCAGTGGGTTTCGGGGTTCTCGGTGAATCAGGAAATCTCCCGGCTCGTTTCTTCCCGGGTTCAGGCTAAATTCGCCGGCGCCGCGGCGGGGAGTCCGGAAGCGGCCTTCGGCAGGTACTACGAAAACGTGGTCAAGACCCTGGGGAACGCCCGTTTCTCGGGCGCCCGCAAGGAAAGTGATTTCTGGATCCATAAGCGCTATTATAAAGCCAGAAGTAAAGCCGTAGATCATGAGGGATATGAATTCTACGTTTTGGTTTCTATTGATAAACCGCTTCTGGAAGAGGCTATAAACCAGACGCTGAACGGCGTCAAGCCCGACGAACCCCTGACCAGGGAACAAGAAACCGCGGTGGACCGGGTAAAAGAAGCCTTTTACGAAGGGTTCTGATTTTTTTCCCAGCGCCTCTGGACCGCGGCGGCGGTATCCTCCGGGCTCTGGCCTTTTTCGAACATTCGCTGTAGTTCTTCCCGCACAATCTCTTCCAGAAAGCGGGTATCGTTAAAGAGGGAGAGCTCTTCCTGGATTTCAGCCGCCTGGTAGATATTATGCGCCTTTGAAATGAGGGCATCTTCCCCGGCGGCAGTTTCGGTATTGCCGGCGGCTTTTCCGGCGGCGCCGTCTGTTGCGCCGCTGTTCCAGGGAATGCCCCTGGTATGAGCGGCAATGCGGGGAGCTTCATTCGCCAGGAAATGGACAAAGGAGAGGGCTTCGGCCTTGTAGCGGCCGGCCTGGGCAATGCCGGCATACCAGCCGGATATGGCGAGCACGGGTTTTCCCATGGATGTAAGGCCGGGTACGGCGGTAAGGCCGTAGAAAGGCGCTCCCTCCGCCGGAACATCGGTTACCAGGGTGTTCACCGGGGCAAGCAGCATTGCCGTTCGCCGGGCCTTAAAATCCAGAAGCCGGTCTTTGCCGGTTTTGGTGAACGAATCCGGGGCAATAAGTCCGTCCCTGTTGAGATCCCTCAAGAATTTCAGGGTTCCAACTACCTTTGAATTGTCAAAATCCAGTTTTCCGTCTTTGAGTAACCTTGCGCCTCCTGCCCAGATCCAGGGGAAGATATCCCGGTACACCCCCAGGGGATCCTCCGGGGCGAGGGCCAGGGCCAGCCCGTAACGGTCCTCCTCCCGTTTGGTGACCGCCCTGGCAAAGGCGATGAATTCGGCCTGGGTTTTGGGGGGCCGGTCGAAACCCGCTTCTTCCAGCAGTTCGATGTTGTAAAAAAGGGGGATCATGAAAGAAACCAGGGCCTGGGCTCTGTATTTGCCCTGGGATTCAAGCTTTTCATTCCCCTCCAGGGACCAGCGCGGGTCCAGTCCGAGTATGTCGGTTTTAAAAGGTTCCTTCCCTTCTTCCGCGGTTAAGTAACTTTGGATTTCCCCATAAGGGCGGGTATCAAGAAAGATCTTAATATCAGGATGCTGCGCTTCATAGTCCCCGATCAGGGTTTCAAGGAAAAGGGGGTCTAACGCGTCTTCCCACCACTGGGTAAAGACCAGAGTTTGGTTATCCGGAATATTGATGATAGAGAACGTAGTTCCGGCTTTTGCGCTTAAATTGATGACGAGAGAAACCAGGAGAAGCGCGAGCCCTCCGTACCAGGAATAACGGACTGCCGGAGCTTCTGTCCGGTGCAGGGCCGCCCTGGTTTTGACGGCCTGCCCGAAAGCAAGCAGGCGCCGCCGGCATAACTGCCTTATCCCCCCCGCCTCCCGGATAATTATGATTCTCCGCCTTATCTGGGTTCTAGCCGTCCTGAGGAGCCGAATGCGTAAAACCTTAAGGGCCTGCCCCGCCTTGCCCGCCCTGGCCTTGAAAACAGGCGCCGTCCTGCCGAGCTTCCGGAGGCGGCCCGCAAGGAGGCCGGCGATCTGTCCTGCCTGCCGGGCGCCGCTTGCGCAGAGCCGGTACAGGCGGCCCGTTCCTGCCCTGAGCGCATACCAGGCATTGCCGGCCCCTCGTTTAAGGAACCTTCCCGTTTTTTCAAAGCCGGTTTTTATTCGAGGCCAGAGTTTAATAACTGACAAGAGTTTTTTAAGCTGGGCCGGTTTAAAAGAAATCAAGGGCGCCTCCGAAGCTCGACTATTGACGGCATTTATGGTAAAATTCCTAAGTATGTTCAGGTTTCTTAAAAAATTTTTCCCCTTTCGTAAACGTCCCGGAATAGAAACCAACCGTGATGAGCCGGTTTACGAAAAGTGGATTGCCGATTTTACTAAACCGAATCAAACCCATTTTGAGATTAAATCAGAAAAATCCTATGATGCCAATGCGGGAGATCCCCGGGCCCCGGACAGCCTTATTTTTTCCCTGAAAAAAACCAGCTGTTTCGCCTGGCTTGAAAATCCCGTTTCCCGTTACGGGGATCTGATTCTGGAAGGCCGTATCAGCCTGGATTCCTGCGGGGGTTATGCCGCAACAGGTTTCATATTTCGAATGGTCGATGAAAGCACCTACTATTCGGCGCTTGTCTCCGGCAAGGGCTATTTCCGCCTGGATGTGCTTCGGAACGGCGCCCCCCAGACCCTCATCGGGTGGACCGAAGTGCCCGGTGGTTCCGCGCTTCCGGAGACGGGCCCCGTCTTCGGGTCCGTGGAGGGCCTTCAAGACAATGCCAATGGGGTGAAGTCTTTTTGCCTCACCGTTATCGCCTATGGCAGCCATATCGTAATCCTCATAAATTCCCGCTGGGCCGCGGAACTTCACGACGCTACCATTTCTGCGGGACGCATAGGTTTTGCCCTGGCGTCCTACGAGTCGCCCGGTTCTTTGGTTTATACCGCTGAAGCCTTCCTGAAAGAACTGACCGTAGAATCCCGGATCGCCGAAGTTGAAGCGGCCTATGAACGCTGGTCCGATGAAACCGCGGTTCCTGTTGAAAACCGTTTGCATTTGGCGGAGACCTTCGCCGCTATGGGTCAGAACGCCGCAGCCCTGGTTCAGCTTAAACGGGGATGGGGAACCAGCGAACGGACCGATAGGGAATTACTCCTTGCCTGCCGCCTGGCTTTTGCGTTGGGTCTTGAAAGGGAAGCGGAAGAATATGCCGATGCCTGTATCTCCCTGGGAACCGGCGCCCTTCGCGGGGCGCTGGCTGAAAAGGCCCGGATCCTCTACACCACCCGGCGTTTTGCGGAGCTACGGGAATTTGGGGAAAGGGCGCTGGAACAGTTTTCCCAAGACGCCGTCTTCGATGGGGAGCTGCTGATCCTCCTGGGGCACGCCTATTGGGAGACCGGGGATTACGAAAAAGCGGCGGCGTCTTACGACCGGTCCTTTGAGCGGGATGGGACCAACGGCTTCGCGGCCAAGAACGCCGCCAATACCTGGGAAGTTTTAGGCGGAAAAACCGAGGCCCTGGATCGGTACCTCCGGGGCGGCCGGGCATTCCTGACCAGGGGCAATTACGGCGATCTGGGAACCATGGTGCCAAAAATTCTCTCCCTGGGGGCGGAGAACTGGGAAGCCCATGCCCTGGCGGGGAAGTGGGCGTTCGGTATTGAGGATTGGGCCATGGCCAAGGCTGAGTTTGATTGCTCCGACCGGCTAAGAGTATACCTACCGGTAGGTACAGAGAGTACTGCAAACCACGAAGAGCCCTCACCGGAGCCTGTCGCAAGCGAAACTAAGACTGAGTCTCTGGACCAGCCGGTTCCCTACCTACCGGTAGGTATAGAGGGCGCCGCAAACCACGAAGAGCCCTCGCCTGATCCGGCGGTAGTGTTCCTGCGGGGACTCCTGCTTCTCCGGGAGGGGAAGCGCTCAGAAGCCCTGCCGTTCCTGGAAAAGGCCGCTGCAATGGAGCCCGAGTATCCTTTGTTCCGGTTCAAGGTTGCTGAAAACCGTTTTTTCCTTACCGGGGACGGTTCGGATCCCGCGCTGCGGGCCGATTTAGACGCCGCCCTGACCTTGGACGGCGAAAACGGCTGGGTCTGGAATCTGGCCGCAGAGGCTGCCCTGGCCCGTGAGGACCTGGAAGGGGCGGCGTCCTCGCTGGAAAAGGCGGCGTCTTTGCTGGGCGAGGTTCCCGCCATTCAGGTGAACCGGGCTGAAATTCTTGCCCGGCGAGGTTCGGCGGAAGAGGCCCTGATGCTCCTGGAGGCCGTGCCCGGTGAAGATCCTGAGGGGATCATGGCGAATTGCGCCGGAAATATCCTGGTCCGTGAGGGTCGTTTCGAGGAGGCCGGCGCCCGGTATGTCCGGGCCCTGGTTTCTTCCCCCGGCAATGTCCAGTACCTTGCCAACCGGGCGTCCTGTTTGGTAGCGCTTTCCCGTTTTGGGGAGGCGGATGAGATGCTTACCCAGGCCCATCAAGCCGGGCCAAACCCGGTGATCCTGGAGCTCATCGCCTATGTGGCCGCCCAAAAGGGGGAATATCGCCGGGCGGAAACGGCTTGTAAGGCCGCCCTGGAAATTGACAGCAATCACGCGCCGGCCCTGCTCACCCTTTGCGGAATTTACGCCGCCCGGTTTCGTTGGGAGGAAGCCTCAGAAATACTCCGCCGTTTGGACACCCTCAGCCTGGATGCCGCCGCCGTAACCCGGCGGGAGGAACTTCGCTCCCGGCTGGACGAAGCCCTCAACCGGCGCATTACCTGTGCGTCCTGCGGCCGCTCCTGGCAAGTTCCCCGTTCTCCGCCGCCGGTCAAACCTATCCGTCTGTTTGCCATGCCCCCGGATGATCTCCCCGCGGGAAGTTGCCCGTCTTGCGGTAAAACCTGGTGTATCGGCTGCGCTAAAGAATCGGTGGATGATTCGGGCCGTTTTCGCTGCCCTGAGTGCGGCCGATCCCTCAAACTTATTGATCAGGGCCTTAAGAAACTGATCAACGATTGGGCCGAACGGGAAATTATTCCCTGACCAATCGAGGCTCTTTTAAAACCTCAGTTTTGAAGGAGGTTCAATCTGTTGAGTATTTCTTCCGCCAGCTCTTCCGGTGTTTTTCCTTCACCCCGGACACTGAGGCCGGCGAGTTCCCGGTACACTATCGCCCTCCGTTCGTGCAATTCCCGGTGGGTCTCCTTCGGATTGGCGGTTTTCAGGAAGGGGGGGAACTCCCCGGATTTGGCGGCGGCCAGTTCTATCCGCCGCCAGGCTGTTTCAGCGGGAACTTCCAGGTAAACAAGGAACGGGGGAGGCTTCAGCTTTTGTAACAGGGAAAGGGCTTCACAGTTATCCGCCAGGCCGCCGCCGGTAGCAATGATTCGTCTCGAGGGGACATCTCCAAAGAGCGCTTCCAGGGCTTCCGCTTCGGCCTTTCTGAAAACCAGAGGCCCTTCCCGGTAGAGTTCACGGGGGCTCTTACCGGTCCGTTCCCCGATAACGGCGTCAAGATCCTTGAATTTTCCTTTAAGCAGCGCCGCTAAGGCCTTTCCCGCGCTGGTTTTTCCCGAATGCTTAGGTCCAATCAGGACAATAGCAATGGAATTGGCCGTTTCCTCCATGGACTTATACCCTATAGGAATTAATACCATATTAACATACCATAATACCTATATGAACGGGCTCTGGATACTCATAGTCTTGATCCTTATTTCAGCCTTACCGGTCATAGCCATGTTCATCTGGTTCCGAATCGTGAAATTTCCCCTCAGCCTTCCCTGGTTCTTTGCCGCGCTCCTGGGCGGCGCCCTGGCGCCCCTCATCGCGGGGTTCTTTCAAGGCCTCTTCCCGCCCCTTTCCAGCCTTGAACTGCGGGCCCTCCTCTTCAGGCTCATTGTCCAGATTGCCCTCACCGAGGAAGCGGGCCGCCTTTTCATCCTCCTGATGCTCTACCTGCTTCTTACCCGCCTTCGGAAGACCGCCTTACCCGGCTATTTGGTCCCCAAATGGCGGAAGGCCCCGGCCGCCGATGATTTCCTCTCTACCGAGACTTTGGGTTCCGCCCTGGGAATGCTTGCCGGTTTAGGGTTCGCCATCATAGAGACCGCTACATACGGCGCCGCCAATTTGGGGAATGCCCTGCTCAGGGCCTTTACCGCGGCCCCTCTCCATGGCGCCTGCGGAAGCCGGGTGGGCTTAACGGTATTCAGTTTTCGGGAATCTCCTGTCCATGCGGTCTTCCGTTTCCTTGCGGCGGTGATCATCCACGGCATGTACAACTTCATGGTGATTAACCCGGGCATGCCTATAGTTTTTCCAATTCTCCTCGTTATAGCCGCTTCCCTTTCCGCCCTGCAGACCCTTCGCCGGGAGAACCGTCTTCAAAAATGACCGTTGTTCAAAGTTTCTAGTATCGCATAGGTTCCTCCCTCCAATGCCACGCCAAGATGATCAAATCCAGCGAATAATCGCTTTGGCTGCATATCGTCAAACAAGAGGTCACTGCGAAAGTTAAGCAAACAAGAGCGGATACTCTCCACCGATATTCCGTGTTTGTAGGCGCTATCCAAAATGACTAACTTCATACCCCTATTCTACCCCACTTCCCACCGCCCCATCAAAGGCGCTGCCCTATTCCCATCCCCCCGCCGGCCCGTTCTTCGTGCTGTCCATTGCCGTGACTGCCGTTGACAGTCACTTTTTTTCTTGCACCGCCAAGCAACCTTCGGCCAAGCAACCTCGGTTGCAGGACCCCAAGGAACGTTTTTAAGGCAAAATTTGAATGTCTTGTTTGAATTGCGAATTACTGCCCTTGTCTACCAGAGCCTTTACCGATTATTATCTTTAACTATGGATAAGCTTATCATCAAGGGCGCCAGGGAACATAATCTTAAAAATATTGATTTAGAACTTCCCCGGGATAAACTCATTGTCATTTCAGGACTTTCCGGGTCGGGGAAGAGTTCCCTGGCATTTGATACGATCTTCGCCGAAGGCCAGAGGCGGTACGTGGAAAGCCTTTCCGCCTACGCCAGGCAGTTTTTGGGCCGCATGGACAAACCCGATCTTGATTACATTGAGGGTCTGTCCCCGGCTATTTCTATCGAACAAAAAACCACCCACCGGAATCCCCGCTCCACCGTGGGAACGGTTACGGAAATTTACGACTATTACCGTCTCCTCTACGCCCGCATCGGGATTCCCCATTGCCCCCAATGCGGAAGGGAAATTCGGGAACAGCCGGTGGACCAGATTATCGACACTATTTTGCAGATGGGCGAGGGGACCCGTATCCAGCTTCTTGCCCCGGTGATCCGGGGGAAAAAGGGGGAGCACCAGAAGATCGTTGAAGACGCCAGGAGGGCCGGTTTTGCCCGGGCCAGGATCGACGGATTATTGGTGAGCCTTGACGAGGACATCAAGCTTGACAAGCAAAAAAAGCACACCATAGAGATTGTGGTGGATCGTCTGATAATCGGCCCTGACATCCGGACCAGGCTTGCCGAATCGGTGGAGGCCGCCCTCCAGGCCGCCAACGGGATCATGCTCGTGTCGGTTCAGAAAACCGCAGTTCAAGGGGCGGGCCGGGAGGAAGGGGACAAAGGCGCGGCCGCAGCCGAGCATTTTTTCTCACAGAAAAACGCCTGCCCGGACTGCGGCATTTCCATTCCTGAACTCCAGCCCCGGCTCTTTTCTTTCAATAACCCCTATGGGGCCTGTCCCGCCTGTTCCGGTCTTGGGGTAAAGCTGGAATTTGATCCCGGCCTCGTGATCCCCAACCGGGCGCTTTCCTTTAACGAAGGGGGCTGTGTTCCCTACAACCCCGATTCACCCTGGTACCGCAGCAAATTCGAGGCCCTGGCAAAGCACTACAAGTTCAACCTTAATACCCCTTTTAAGGATCTCCCCAAGAAGGCGATGAACGCCATCCTTTACGGTACGGATGATGTTATCACCTTTAAATACGAGAACCGGGACGGTACGAATTACGCTTCTTACAAGTCGGATTTTCCGGGAGTCCTTGAAGAACTGAAGCGCCGCTACCTGGAAACCCAGTCCCAGGGTATAAAAGAATGGCTTGAAAAGTATATGAGCCAGAAACCCTGCGAGGACTGCGGCGGAAGACGGCTCAAGAGCGAAGCCCTGGCGGTAACGGTGGGGGGCCGCAATATCTGGGAACTTACGGAACTTTCCGTGTCGGACTCAATAAGGTTTTTTGAATCTGTCAAATTTTCAAAAACAGAAAGAAAGATCGCCGAACAGATACTTAAGGAAATAAACGCCCGCCTTGGGTTTATGCAAAATGTGGGCCTTAATTACCTGAGCCTGGAACGGAAATCCGCGACCCTGTCGGGGGGCGAAGCCCAGCGTATAAGGCTCGCCACCCAGATTGGTTCAAGCCTGGTAGGAGTACTGTATATCCTGGATGAGCCTTCCATCGGCCTTCATCAGCGGGACAACCAGAAGCTGATAGATACCCTTCTGTACCTCCGCAATTTGGGGAATACCCTGATCGTGGTGGAACATGACGAACAGACCCTTCGTACGGCCGACCATATTGTAGACCTGGGGCCCGGCGCGGGGGTACACGGCGGCAGCGTTGTTGCCCAGGGTACTCCCGAAGAAGTGATGAAGACCGAGGAGAGCCTTACCGGGAACTACCTCGCCGGAAAGCTTACCATGGCGATCCCCCCCGAACGCAGAAAAGGTAACGGCTGTTTTATCCGTATCTACGGCGCGGAGGAGCACAACCTCAAAAGCATTGATGTGGAGATCCCCCTGGGGGTTTTTACCTGTATTACCGGCGTATCCGGTTCGGGTAAATCAACGTTACTGTCTGACGTGCTCTATCCGGCTCTGGCGAACCATATTAACCGTTCATCCCATCCTGAAGGGACATACAAAAAGATCGAAGGGATTGAATTGATCGATAAGGTGATCGATATCGATCAGAGTCCCATAGGCAGGACCCCCCGGTCAAATCCCGCGACATACGTGGAGGTTTTTTCCGGCATCCGGGATCTTTTTGCCGGCCTCCCCGAAGCGAAGATGCGGGGCTACAAGGCGGGGCGTTTCTCTTTTAACGTGCGCGGGGGACGATGCGAAAACTGCGAGGGAGACGGTACCATCAAGATCGAGATGAACTTTCTCCCCGATGTGTACATTAGCTGCGATGTGTGCCATGGGCAGCGTTTCAACAAGGAAACCCTGGAGATCCGCTACAAGGGCAAGAACATTGCCGATGTACTTGACATGACCATAGAGGAGGCGACGGAGTTTTTTGCCCCCATTCCCAAGATTGCCCGTAAGATGGACACCCTCCTTTCCGTGGGCTTGGGCTATGTAAAACTCGGGCAGTCGGCCCTTACCCTGTCGGGGGGTGAAGCCCAGCGGGTAAAACTGGCATTGGAGCTTTCAAAGCGCTCCACCGGCAGGACCCTGTATATTCTGGACGAACCCACAACCGGGCTTCACTTCGTCGATGTGAAACAGCTCATGGGGGTGATCCAGCGCCTTGTGGATCAGGGAAATACGGTGGTGATGATCGAGCACAATTTAGATGTGCTCCTCCAGGCGGATCATATTATCGACTTGGGCCCCGAAGGCGGGGACAAGGGGGGTAGTGTTGTTACAACCGGGACGCCGGAAGAGGTATCGGATTTTCCGAATTCTTATACCGGTTTTTATATCAAGGAGATGTTAACCCGGCAAATTTTACCGGGTCAGCGAAAATTGCCGGGCCGGAAAAATACACCGGAACGTAATATCCACACTAAACGCGGCAAGTTTTCTACCTAATAGTTAATTATGAAGCGGAAATTATGGGTTTTTAAGAAAATAGTATTATTACTCATCATTTCCGCTTTCTCCGCCTGCGCCAGTCTCGGTTCCGTTAAAGGCGGAGCCGGGGAGACCGGCGATGAAGCCCCCTATGATCCGGGTGAAACCGGCGTTCCGGGCGGCGCCGATCCTATAGAAGGCGCGGATGAGGCTGGATTGGGTGTTGAGGATCCTTCCCCCGGCGGAAGCGCGGCTGCCGGACAACCCTCCCCGGCGGCGGCTGCCGGGGAGCCCGCTATTCCCGGCCAGGAGGAGCCGTCCGGCCAGGACGCGGCGGCGACGGCAGAAGGGACGGAGCCTTCCGGGGAAGAGGGCGCCCTTGCGGAAGGCGGAGAAGAAGCAGCCGCAGAGGAGACCGAAGAGGAAAAAAAACTTAAGGCGGAGATGAAGATCCTTGACATGGACATTAAAACTTCTTCCCTGAGTGAGCTTGCCTCCTGGTGCCGGAGCCTGGGCTTAAGCGAGGGGGGGAGCCGGGAAGATCTGGCGGCGCGGCTGCGGGAACATTACAAAATAAGACCCATGGGGGAAACGAAAACACTTACGACTTCCAAAAAGAAAACTATCATTATAGAATCCGCGAGAAGCGCTGAATACTTTACCATTGAAATTGTAGATGAGGAATATGCGCGGCTTAAGGGGAATGTGGTAGTAAGCCTTAAGGATGGGGATGCAAATCACCGGATAAAGGCCGCTGAAATACTCTACAACCGGACTCGTAATATTATGTCGGCCAACGGAGGGGTGGAATATGTCAAAGAGGAACCAAGTAAAACGGAAACTTACCGCGGCGATCGAATAACGGTTAACCTGGATAACTGGGCAAGCGTGTTTACCGATGCTGTTTCCGAGCGTTCTACCGGTAGTACCAGTACTTTCCGTTTTGCCGGTACCCTTATTACCCGCAGTGACGAGGAAGCCACGATCCTCACAAATGCCAAAGTAACCAACGGCTCAACCGAGCTGCCTTACTGGTCTATAGATGCTTCGAAGCTCTGGCTCCTGCCGGGATCAGACTGGGCCATCCTTAATGGGGTGCTCAAGGTTGGTGAAGTGCCGGTTTTTTGGATTCCCGCTTTCTTTTTCCCTTCCGATGAAATTGTTTTTCATCCTGTATTTGGTTTTCGTTCCCGGGAAGGTAATTTTATGCAAACCACTACCTATTTGATGGGGCATCCGGTAGCGTCTACAACTGAAGCCAGTTCTATTACAAAAATGATGGGTAATAATCTGGATGATGAAAAAGTGCAGCACGGGATATTCCTTAAAAGCACAGGAAAGAAAAACCCCGATCCCAATGATAAACGGCTTTCCCTGATTCTGGATTCCTATTCCAATCTTGGGGCGTATTTGGGAACGGAATTTGTCTATCCCCATACGGGGCTTTTAAGATCCCTCGATCTTTCCGCAGGACTGGGATTTACCAGAAATATTTATCAGACCAGTGATGGTACGTACACTCCCTTTGCCCCGGACGGTACAACAGTTGCTTCAACTGAATGGAAGAGCGAATGGAATACCACAAAACTTTTTTCTATGACCGTCCCCCTGCGTTACCGTCTCAGAACAAACGGTTCTATTAGTGGAAGCAATGGCTCCCTGTCCTGGGCTTTTCCCTATTATTCAGATCCCAAGGTGGACAAGGACTTTTTGAAACGGTCGGAGGAAATGGACTGGTTCAGCATGATCAAACAGGGGAATAATGTCAGCGAAGATGACGAGGAAACAACGGATATAGGGGCCTATGAATGGCGGCTTGCGGCAACCCTTAATCCGAAAATTCAGGATTTAAACCCCTATATTTCAGAATTAACATTTTCCAGTATATCAAGCACCCTTGCCTTCAGGATTAGAGAAGATGGTTCCATGTCTGCAAGCCTCACGCCTTTCGCGCCTAATGCTATCTTTTACTATCCTGATAAATTTACGCTCATGTCCGTGACAGGTTCTATTGCAGGAACTCCCTTTACCCTGGGAGGAAACAGTCAGTCTTTTTCAGAGACGCCAAAACAGGAAGACCCTCTGAATGACCTTTTTAAGAACATCGGGATTATCAAGCCCCCGTGGGAAACAGCGGAAGAAAGCGCAAATGCCCAGCAAAACATGAATTCAATGGAAATCAAACCTCCGTCCCTGAGCACACGTTTTAATGTTCCTATCTTCCCAGGCCCTCAGTTGTCCTTTGATTACCGCCTGGCCCCTTCAGGAGCTTCGGAAATGCAGTTCCGCTCTTCCCAGGAGAATTGGCCTGATCAGGAAAAAGTAAATTGGAATGAAATTTCTTCAATTCTAACGAGCCTCAGAAGCAGTGTTAACGCGGGATTCACCCTGCAGGAACCCAGTGCCGGCGTGTATAGTGTGTCTTTTAGGGGTATAGGTGATTTTGCCTGGCAGGATTACTCTATGATCAATGATGAGGCTGAGGAATTTGACTCATTATATGAACGGAACAGCCTTTTACAACAGGCATTTAACGCACGGTACTTTACTACCAGCTGGGAAACAACGGCGGCGTTAAAACCGCTGTTTTGGAATACCGTATTTTCCAATACTACGTTACAGTATACCGCGAGAGGACTTCTCGCAAAGTCGGTTTATAAACCGCCGGCTCTGCTGTCTTATACCGATCCCATAGAAGATCCGGTATATGATATTGAAAAAGGCGAATGGATAAAGGAAAAACTGGAAAGTAATCAGTTTGCGGCCAATATTGCCGCCTCAATAATGGATTATACCCAGAATCTCAACCTCTCTCTGGAAATGCCTCCCCGGGATATGTATTTTAACGGAAGCGCCACCATACGGGCGTGGATCTCGGAGACCAGCGTAAGCGAAAGAATATTTGAGCCCTTTGATGAAGAAAAACGGCTATTAGAACCTATTTCTTTATCAGAAACCCTGCGTATTACCAGTGTTTTTAACGCCCAGCAGACTCTTTTATACGATCCGGAGCTGGAAGATTTTACTACCCTTAATTCCTCCCTTAACCTTAATTCCCCCGTTCTAGGTAATTTCAGGGCTACATTTTCAATGAACCGTTCCCATACCTATTTCCTTGATAACACTCAGGGCTGGCTGCTGAATCAGGATGAGGAAGAAGCCCTGAATCCCCGGGACTTCCAGTTGTCCTACACAAAGAATTTTACGAGACACAATATCTTGCAAGACATCCTTAAAGACCGTTTTTCCTTTAATTTTAATGTAAACACCAGCATGATTATTGATCTGCAACGTTATACCTATTCACGGTTTCTCTTTAGCCTGGGTATTACCCTGGGTATTACTAAATTTCTTGATTTAAATCTAAGCACCTCATCGGAAAACGCGGTTATATTCCGGTATCTTCAGGAGCTGCCTTTCTTCGGCATTGAAGAAGAACTTCCGGGTGAAAAGGATGTACTCAAAGACCTGGCAAATTCCTTTAGCTTTTTTGACGATTCAAAACGGAGAAGTTCGGGGTTCAAACTTAAATCCTTAAACATCGGCTTAGTCCATCACATGGGAGACTGGACCGCAAAATTGGGGATAGTCCTCTCCCCTTATCTGGATCAGACCGTAAGCCCCTATCAGTATAGGTTCAATAATGAAGTTTCCTTTATCGTCCAGTGGACGCCTATTACTGAGGCGAAGACAGAGATTACCTATGACAAGGATATACTGGAAGTTAAATAGCGTTATTGCGCCGTTCCGTAATGAGACCTTTTATATTTTGAAAAAAGTCTTTATATTTTGATCCGTAAATATGGGGGTATAAGGAGGTTGTTATGTCCGATGAGAGTATTTTAGTTGAGTGGGATGATAAGTATTCGGTGGGGATTCCTCTGATCGACGATCAGCACAAGGAGCTTATCAGGCTGACCAACGAGCTTTTCCAGGGATGCCGTACCGGGGACGATGATGCCAGACAGTACTTTATGTCCACCATACGGGCAACCATGGACTATGTAAAATATCATTTTTCGGCGGAAGAGAAGCTCCTGGAAAACGTCAAGTACCCCTACATAGGGGAGCACAAAAAACAGCACGAGGGTTTTGTCCTGCAAATGGTAAATGATGTTAAGAGTTTTCAGGAGGGGAAGAAGTTTGTTCCCAATTCCTTTGTCCGCTACCTCAAGGACTGGATACTCTCCCATATCGCCATGATGGATACCCAATATGCCAAATACATTCTGGACCTCAAGAAACAAGGCCAGTTGGAAAATGTACTCCTATCCTAGGAGTTTGCCCGGCGGCAAAGTCCGGAATCCTATCTGAATATGTCCCGGGCAAAAAGCTGTATGCCGTCCCAGAGCCGCTTGAAGAAGCCTCCCTGTTCCACGTTTTCCGTGGTAATCAAAGGAATACGCCTGAGTTCTCCCTTATCATCGTAGAGGACGAGGCTGCCTACCCTGCTCGCCGCCGGAAGGGGGGCGCTCAGGGGAGACGCCATTTCAATTTTCGAATAGAGGCGGTTTCCCCGGTTCGTGAAAGTGGTAAAGGCGGTCTCCTCTCCCAGGGCTATTGGAACGGAACCGGTTTTGCCCTTCCAGACCCGCACCGGAGAAGGGGGTTCAATGACAGGGCTCAGGGTTTTAAAGTTGTCAAACCCCCAGGTGAGGAGTTTTCTCCCGTCCTCATCCCTGATCCGTTCCCCCCCGTAAGCGGCGGGGGCGCCTAAAATTACCGCAATAAGCCGGGTGCCCCGCCGTTCTGCGGTGAGGGCGATGTTGTACCCCGCCTCGTCAATATAGCCGGTCTTAAGGCCGTCCACTCCTTCTACAAAACCGCTGTTTTTATAGCCCCCCGTCTCTTCTATATCCAGGAGCCGGTTGTGGTTTTGCTGCACAATGGTACCCGGATTTGCCCGGTAAGCTTCCGCGACATTTTCCGCCTTGGGGTAGGCGAATTCGGGAACGGCGTGGAATTCCTGTAACGTTTCCGGGTGGAGACGCAGGTACTCCCGGCAGAAAAAAGCGAACTCCAGGGCGGTAGTAAAATTGTACTCCGAAATCCCCGAAGGTTCCACGAATTGCGTTCTGGAGAGGCCCAGGGCGCGGGCCTCGGCGTTCATTTTTTCCACAAATACTTCTATCGAAGGGGCGAAGCGCAGGGCTATCGCCACCGCCGCATCGTTTCCCGAGGGGATGGCCAGTCCCAGGAGAAGCTCCCGCAGGGTAACTCTCTGGCCCGCGGCGAGAAACATCAGGCTGGAGCGCCTGGGCTGGTTTACGGCCCAGCTCTGGCGGGGGAGCTCCACCGCTTCATCCAGAGAGGCGTTCCCCGCCGCCGCTTCCTTGAGGGCTACATGGATGGTCATGAGTTTGGCGAGGGACGCCGGGGGGATGACCTCATCGGGGTTTTTGCTGAAGAGTACGGCGCCGGTGGCGGCGTCCATGAGCGCCGCCGCCCGGGAACCCAGGCCGGGAGCATTGTCCGCACCGGCAGTGATGCTGTCCTCCGCGGATAACAGCTCCTGGGCAGGGAGGGGGAGAACGGTAAGGGCGAAGAAAATGACGAGTAGAAACACTGCTAGAACTCCGCTTGGCCGGCCGCCCGGGGGTAGGGGATAACATCCCGAATATTGGCCATACCGGTAACGTATTGGATGATCCGCTCAAAGCCCAGGCCGAAGCCGGAGTGGGGGACGGTGCCGTAACGGCGAAGGTCCAGGTACCAGGAGTAATCGGCGGGATTCATGCCGAGTTCGGTGATCCGCTTTTCAAGACGGTCAAGATTGTCCTCCCGCTCGGAACCGCCGATAATTTCCCCCAGGCGGGGGACCAATACATCCATGGCACGGACGGTTTTGCCGTCGTCGTTCTGCTTCATGTAAAAGGCCTTTATTTCCTTTGGATAGCCGGTAACGATCACCGGCCCCTTAACAACAGTTTCCGTAAGGTACTTTTCGTGTTCGCTCTGGAGATCGCAGCCCCAGAAGGGCTTGAAAGCAAACCCGGCTTTGCTTCCCGCCTTTTCAAGTTCCCTGATCCCGTCGGTGTAGGTCATGTGGGAGAATTTCGATTCCGCCACCTGGCGCAGGTTTTCTACAATACCCTTTTCAATATGGCTGTCAAAGAAAGACAGATCTTCCGCACATTCATCCAGGGCTTTTGAAAAAATGAATTTCAGGAAGTCCTCCGCCAGGACCATGTTATCTTCAAGACGGGCAAAGGCGGTTTCAGGCTCAATCATCCAGAACTCCGCCAGGTGGCGGGCGGTGTTGGAGTTTTCCGCCCGGAAGGTGGGGCCGAAGGTGTAGACCCTGCTCAGGGCTGTGGCGTAGGTCTCCGCTTCAAGCTGGCCCGATACGGTGAGGGCGGCGCGCTTTCCAAAAAAATCCTTCGAATAGTCAGGCGCCCCGCCGGACTTCGCCAGGGCGGCAAGGTCCAGGGTGGTCACCTGAAACATGGCCCCCGCCCCCTCGGCGTCGCTGGAAGTGATGATGGGGGTGTGGATGTACTGGTAACCCCTGGCCTGGAAAAATTCGTGGATCCCGAAGGCCATGCGGCTCCGTATCCGGGCGATGGCGCCGAAGGTATTGGTCCTGGCCCGGAGGTGGGCAATTTCCCTGAGGAATTCCAGGGAGTGGCGCTTTTTCTGTAAGGGATAGGCGGGAATGCCGGGCATACTTTCCGCTGGCGCTTCTCCCAAAAGGGTGAGGGCCGAGGCGGCCACTTCCGCCGCCTGACCCGCCGCCGGGGAAGGCACGAGCTTCCCCCGAACCACCACCGATGCGCCGGTACTGACCGCGCTAAGAACCCTTGAGGTTTCGGCGTTTATGCCGCCCGGCACAACTCCTCCGGGGAGTTCAAAGGTGCACTGGATGCCGGCCATGCAGGAGCCGTCGTTTACCTCAAGGAAGCTGAGGTTTTTGAGCTCCCGTTTAGTCCGCACCCAGCCCTGAACCGTAACTTCCCGGGAATCCGCGGGTAGATGTAAAAGTTCTTTAATCAAGAGGGGAAGGGCGAACCGGAGGTTCGGCGATCCTTCGCATCCCGGTTGGGGGTCCAAGGGGCTAGGCATAAGCATAGTATAACCGGAAACCGAAAGAATTTAAAGCAGGGAAGGGGCAGGCCGCCACGCTTACTCAAGCTTTGCCGAAAGCGCGTGTACCGCCGCTTCGAAATTAACCAGGTGTTCCTGGGTTAGTTTTACAAAAAAGTTATTTTCCGGCGTCCCTGCCACGCCATCCATTTCTTCCTTGTTACGGTACGTAATTCCCCTAAAGGGATCGTGGAAGTCCTTGGCCCGGCTTTTGTAGACATGGCTTGTTACCTTGCGCTGAATTTCCACAACCGCCCCGAGTTCCTCCCGGAAAATTTCGATTGATGAGACGGGGCGGAGGTAATTCAGGATCGCCCAGGCATGGCGCACCGCATCCAGCGGGTAATTTTCGGCGAATTCGTCATAAACACGGTGGATAGATTTCCAGTCCCTGAGCTTCCCTTTCCGGATTTCCTCGCGGAGGGCGTCTATGCGGAAGGCGGGAACGATCTGGCCCCCCAGGTTAACCCATTCCTTTACCCTGCCGGGCCCTTCGGCATGGGTCAGAAAATCCCGGTAAACCGGTTTCTGTTGGTTCTCAAACCAGGCAATGATAGTTTTCATGGCGTAGAAACAGAGCATTTCCCGGTAGGCAAGATAGGCCTTGCGGGGCTTAAGCAGAACGGCGCCCCGGTTGTGCCGCTCCAGTCCCGGGGCTTTTATTTCTTCGTCAGACTTGGGCGTATAGGCGTATTCCGGGTCTTCTTCATCCGCAGAATTAGTGTCCGCAGAAATACTGTCCGCTGATTTTGTATCAGGCAGGCTTAAGTCCGCGTCCCGTATCCAGCTTTCCATTTGTTCCAGGGCGGACATGATCTCTTCCGCAGTGTCCGGTGCGAGGTAATCCATGGTAATGCGCTGGACCTTGACTTTCCGCTTGTCCCGGTTAAAGGCCTTCCAGGAATTCCGTTCCAGGGCGTAGAGATTGTACATCCAGAAATACGCGGGCATTACTTCAAGGCGGTCTTTTTTTACATTGTTGTTCACCAGGGAGAAGGGAAGGGTTATGTTGAGTTCGTAGGGGTAGTTCCCTTTGGCGATGAGGACAAAGCTTGCAAAACGGCTTGAGTGCTTCAAGGTAACCGAAAGCCCCGGCCAAAAACCCCTTCCCGCCCGGATTTCACCGTCGTTGGCCCGGCTGTTGTGGTTGCTCCCGATAGTAGCCCCGGCGGCCATGTTGCTCATCCCGCCGATCAGCGCGGCAATAAGGAAAGAATTGTTGTGATGCTGTTCATGAACCGGGAAGATGAGGTTGTTCAATATTTCGCAGCAGGAAATAGTAGAATTATCGCCCAATACGGAATGTATAAGCCGTGCGCCGTACTTGAGATTGCAGTTCCGGCCTATCACAAAACGTACTCCCTTGGCGCCGTAGAAAATGTGGCAGCCGTAACCGACAATACCGTTCACCAGTTCCACCCCCTCGCCGATTTGGCTGGGTTCGTCCTCGGAAGAAAGAATGGAAAGGTTTTTGAGCTTGTTTGCGCCTTTGATATAGGCCGCCCGTCCTACCGCTATATCTTTGATGATCTTACAGCTTTTTATGACGCTTCCGGCCCCGATAACGCCGTAGGCGCCCCGGTCCCCGCCGTACTCGTCCTGGGTGATCTCCTTGAGGCGTTTCAAGAGACCGGCATCGTCCCGGTAGGCCGCCCAGAGGTAGGCGTCTGCGGGGATCATGTCCCGGAAGGGCAGGATAGACCGTCCTCCCGCTTCGTTCATCACGTCGATCCAGATCCGCACCTCTTCCTCTTCCCCGTCACTGATCACCCCGTTGCCGAATTTGGCGTGGTTCGTGGTTTGCAGTTCGTCGATCCGGGAGAGGATCGCCCTGTCGCCGATGATGTAATGGGAGATGTAGGAACAATCCTGGATAGCCGCGTCGTTTCCAATGTCACAGGAGATGACGGTACTGTTCCGTATTCCGGTGGGAATACGGAAATCGTGATGTTGGAGCAGTACGTCCCGCAATTCCCCGATCCTGATAAGGCCGTAAAAGTTTGAATTCCGGATAAGGGAAGGATCAAAGGGATCGCTTACAAGAAAATGATCCCAGTTAGAACAGAAATTGTCGTTTTTGACCAGGGTCTCAATTTCCTGGGACATAAGCTTCCGCCAGGAATCGGCCGGCCTGTCCGCCTGCTTATTCCGCTGCCAATACTCGTCCTCTCCGGGAGGTATATGCTTGGGAGGGATAAAACCGTAGCCGTAGCTGGAAGAAGGCAGAATAGTTATATCTTTCATTTCAGCGCTCCATAGGTTATACTATATCAGAATCCTTAGAAAATAAATGGCGTGTATCCAAATCTAAGGTTGCAGTTCCAAAATCTGACATTTTGGAACTGCCTCTCCATATATGAGGTTATGCTGATTATGAAACGGACTATAGTGATTGTTGATGGTATGGGTGGGGGCATCGGCGTCCAGTTAATTGATAAAATCCGGGAACTCGGCCTAAAGGAAACGGAGATCATCGCCTTGGGAACCAACGCGGTAGCCGCCGAGCGGATGGTAAAGGCCGGCGCCCACAGGGCGGCGGCGGGGGAAAATGCCATAAAGGCGACGGTTCCCCGGGGGGACTTTATTTTAGGGCCCATCGGCATCGTTATTCCGAACAGCATGATGGGAGAGATAAGTCCGGGTATGGTTGAGGCCGTTATGGCTTCACCGGGAGAGCGGATTTTGCTCCCCTTACAGCAGGATCACTTTCATCTGGTAGGACTTGAACCCCTGCCTCTGGCGAAGATGCTTGAGAAAGCGGTTGCCCTTCTCAAGGAACGGCTTGAGTCATAAGTCACGAGTTTCTCAGCCGAGAGCCCTGTATTAAAAATTATACCAATCGCCGTTCCAGTACGCAGCAGCGGGGTATGCGCTTGTCCCGGAAATCCTCATCCCGCAGTTTTTCTGTCATGTCCGTAAACTCCGTTCCGGGAAAACTGCCGTCCCCGGCGGCCTGGACGAGAGAAAGGCCCCTGGCATTAATGCTGATCCACAGTTTTCCTGTGCTTGAGAGCAGTTCCAGGCAGTTTGCTATAAGCCGGGGGTAATCGCGCTTGATATCCAGGGCGTCCTCCATTTTTTTTGAGTTGGAAAACGTGGGCGGGTCCAGAATGATAAGATCCCAGACAAGGCCGGCCTTCCCGGCTTCCCGAAGAAAAGGGAGAACATCCCCCCTGATGAACCGGTACGGCGGAAGACCCGCCTGTACCGCGGTTTTTCTCCGCCCCCGGACAAAACCTGCGGCCTTTGCGCTAAAATCCCAGGGGCTCATCTTTGTCCCCTTAAAGCCGTTGAGGGCGAAGTTCTCCATGCCCCAGTCCAGGTAAGTATGGGAAAGGTCCACCGAATCAATTTCCAAAGCGCCCCCGCCGGCCGCATAGACCGAGAAGGAACAGGTATAGGCGAAGAGGTTGAGTACCCGTTTACCCCTGGCTTCTTCCCGGATTTTTGAACGCAGGAGGCGGCGGTCCGGAAAGAGGCCCGAATCCAGATAACCGGAAAGGTTCACCCGGAAATTCAAGCCTCCCTCACGGAGATCCATGGTGAAACCCCGGTCCGCCATTTTTTCATATTGCCCCCTGTTCCCGCCGTTTTCCTGTCCGTTATGGGAAGTATGCCGGCGTTCTTTTATGAAGATGCGGTTCCGGTCAATTTCCAGGGCTTCTCCGACGGCGTCTTTCATGGCGGAAAGCCACGCCGCTTCTTCGGCCTCGTCTTTTTCGTAGGGACGCCGGTACAGAGCGCCGGTCAGGGCGTTGCCGGGGACGCCTTCCCGGTTGCCTGAGACCCAGTCCAGAACCAGGGGTATTTCCGGGATGTCCCGGTCATAAAGACGGTAGAGGCCGGCGCCTGTCCGTTTGGCCCATTTGCCCAGATGACGCCGGCGTTTACGGAGCCGGTTGGCAAGCATTTCACACTGGTTCGCAATTTTCGGTTGGGATTGGCTCATAAAACTTCGTTTTATGTTAGACAAGACGGCGCGGCCCTTCGGCCCCACAAGGTAGAGGTAATCATGCCTTAGGGGGCTGGGAGCGGCTTTCCCGGGCCGTGTTCATGGTTACGCAGAGCATGGCGTACCCCGAGGAAAGGTCCTCCTTTTGGACCACCACGTCCTCGGGAACCTTCAGCTTGACATTGGTAAAGTTCCATATTCCCTCGATTCCCGCCCGGACCAGAATGTCCGCGGTTTCCTGGGCCGAAGGGGAGGGGACGGTGAGGATGGCGATCTTGACCTTAAAGTTGCGGATCTGTATCTCCATGGTGTCCACCGGGAGCACCCTTACCCCACGGATATCCTTTCCGATTTTTTCCGGGTTTTTGTCAAAGGCCGCTACGATATTAAGACCGTGGAGCTGGAATTCCCCATACCCCATAAGGGCCGTCCCCAGGTTGCCTGCCCCTACCAGAACCGTATCCTGGACCAAATCCCACCGGAGGAACTGCTCTATAGCGGAGATAAGGGCTCCCACCGGGTATCCCCGTTTCGGCTTTCCTATGATGCCGGTAATGGCAAGATCCTTTCGTACTTGTATGGGTTCCAGGTTCAGCTCCTGGGCAATAACCGTCCCCGAAATGTATTCATCCCCCTCCCGCTGCAGTTGTTTAATTGTATGTAAATATGAGGGCAAACGGCGTATGGAAGGGGCCGCGGATATTTTCTGCTTAATCACTCTTTTCCCTTAATTTCTGATTTCGAAGGGCACATACCCCGCCGCTTGCGGCGGAGTTGTTGATATTCTATTCTATTGTAAACAATTAAGAATTCCAGGTCAATGAAATTCTTACAGAAGCGCTGAAAAACGCCATTGAGCGTTTTTTAACGCTTCTGTAACGAGCGGGAGGAAACATGGCGGAAACGGCGGAATCTATGGGTATCAAAATCGGGCGGCGGACTTTTCTGGGGGCCTT
>JAITNM010000006.1 GCA_031290475.1 Treponema sp.
AATCAACAACCCCGCCGCAAGCGGTCGGGGTATGTTGTTCTCGTAAGGTATTTGACTCAGGGTACATACCCTTGGTTCCGCCCCAAGGGGCCGGGGTATGTACCCTTCGCAACGAATCAGCGTTTCTCCAGGGCCTCGGCGGCCAGGGCGGCGGCGGTTTCGCTGCTCCGGCCCTGCCTTTTTCCCCGGCCCTGCTCAAGGCGCCGCCGGGCGGCCTTCCTGTCCTCCAGGGCCAGCCGCGCCGCCGCCCGTACCGCCTTTGCCGCCCCTTCGCCGATGCCGCACATCTCCGACAGTGACGCTGTTTCCGCGGCGGCTACCGCTTCCAGGCTGCCGTAGGTTTTCATGATCTTCTGCGCCCGTTTTGGACCTATCCCCTCAACCGATTCCAGGGTGGGGAAGAGGAGGTCCTTGGAGCGGAGTTTCTGGTTAAGGGCGGTCGCAAAGCGGTGGGTTTCGTCACGGACAAATTGGAGCACCTTGAGGGCCTCCGAACGTTTTGAAAGCCGGACCGGTTCTTTGCTGTGGGGGAGCCAGAGTTCTTCGTCCCGTTTCGCCAGGCCCACAACATCGCTGTCCATCCCCAGTTCGTCCAGTACTCCCTTTGCGGCATTTACCTGCCCTATGCCCCCGTCGATGAGCACCAGGTCGGGCAGTTCCTTTCCCTCCCGGATAAGGCGGGAATAACGGCGCTCTACCGCCTCGCGCATGGAGGCAAAGTCGTCCACAATTCCTATCACAGTGCGGAGCTTGAAGTAACGGTAGTTTTTACGATCCGGCGCTCCGTTTTTAAAAGAGATGAGGGACGCTACCGGGTGTTTCCCGTCAAGCTGGGCGATGTCGAAGCCCTCTATCCGTTCGGGCCTGGTCTTGAGGCTGAGAGCCCTCATGAGTTCGTCCAGTGCGGGGCCGGCCCCCCGTTCCTTGAGCCGCCGCCGGAGATCCTCCCCGGCGTTCTGCCGGGCCAGGGCCATGACCGCCTGGTGGCGGCGGTCCTCCGGCCGGCGGTCTTCCGGCCGAAGGCCGGACGGCGAAAGCAGGGCGGGCTCGTAGCCGAACTGTTCCCGGAACCAGCGGCGGAGGTTTTCAGCATTTCTGTCCTGCCGGTCTAAGTCTAAAGGAGCAGTAATTGTGTTTATAAAGATACTCGGGGGCGGGGGCTTGTCGGGGCTGTAGTAGGAGGCAATAAAAGTTTCCAGGGAATCTTCTTCGTCCGCGGCGGATTTAGTGCGGAAGAGTTCCCTCCCGGTCATCTTGCCTCCCCGCATGGAAAATACCGTAAAGGTGGTAAGCACGCTTTCACTTGCCCAGGCGATGTAATCCCTGCCGTCATGGTCAAAATCGACCACCGTAATATCGGCGGAAAGTTCCTCGATGGCCTTGACCGCGTTTCTGAGCTGGGCCGCCTTTTCAAATTTAAGATCCTTCGCCGCTTCGTGCATGCGCTCGGTAAGCTCAATGATAAGGGATTCTGTTTCACCGTTGAGTAGTTTTTCTACCCGCTGTACATAGACGGCGTATTCCCCGCTTGAAATTTTGCCGCAGCAGGGGGCATTACAGCGGCCGATGTGATAGTACATGCAGGGATTCCGCCGCTTCTCAATTTGTTTCCATGGGGATTTGCACTTCCTTAGCGGGAAGATCTTGTCTACCAGGGCCAGCATGGCGTCCACTGCGGGGATGTTGGGGAAGGGGCCAAAGTACCGGGAACCGTCCTCAATGATGTGTCTGGTCCTGAATACCCTGGGGAACTTCTCGTTTGTGATCCGGATTACCGGGTAGGTTTTACCGTCCTTAAGGTTGATGTTGTATTTCGGGCTATGCTGCTTGATCAGGGTGTTTTCCAGGAGCAGGGCCTCGTATTCGTTGGCCACGATAATGGTTTCTATGGAAAAGGCATGGCGGAGCAGGGCGGCGGTTTTGACGTCCTTTTCCCCGGCAAAATAGGAGGAAAGCCGGTTTTTCAGAACCCTGGCCTTGCCAACGTAGATGATCCGGTTTTCCCGGTCCCGCATAATGTAGACCCCCGGTTCCTGGGGGGCCTCGTGGGCGGCGGCTTTAAGGGAGGCGTAATTTTCAGAAAACCCTTCGTTCATATTGTTTTTTACCGATAAATAATTGAGGTGTTTTCAAAATTTACATTTTGAAAAAGCCCCAAACGAACTCTATGAATAAAAATACCTGTTTTTCTATTTTATTGTACGCCTTTTTTCTCATTTCCGGTAGCCTCTACGGCTTGGGGGAAAAGACCCTGATCCTGGGCGGCGGCGCGGGCTGGGAAACGGTCGAGACCCGGCGTAATGTCGGGGAACTCCCCGGAACGCGCCCCTTGCCGGTTATGGCTTTGAGCAGCGCCGCCGGGCCCCGGGGGCCGGAAAATTCCTCCGGTTATGCCGGCGGCATCCCGGACCTCTCCCTCAGTTTTGACGAAGGCCGGCCGGACCGCTTTGTTGACCGGGCGGGGCATTACGCCGTTACCGCCGGGGGCGCCGTAACGGCTGTCGCCCAGCGCCGGGCCCGTTCCGGCGCCGGGGCTGCCGGGTTTAACGGCGGCGCCGGGGGTGACATCTTCACCGTCTCAGTACAAGAAGACCCCCTGGTGATTACCCCGCTCACCCCGGAAGCCCTCCTCTCGGGGGATAGGCGTTTTGGAGATTTTACCCTGGAATTTTGGCTGAATCCTTTCAATATGGAAAACGGAGAACAAATACTCTCATGGTCTTCTACCAAGCGGTACCTGGGTGAGCCGCGTATAAACGAAGAAAAGATCCAGCGTATCCAATGTGCGGTTTCCAGAAACCGGCTTCAGTGGAATTTTCAGGATTTCTTCACCGATCCTGAGGCTCACCGGCGCCTCAGCTTCTCCTTTACGAGCATCTCCTCGGTAACTCCCCAAGTCTGGAGCCATCACCTTATCCGTTTTGATTCACAGACCGGGCTTCTGGAATACCTGGTGAACGGCCGGGCGGAGAACATCCTCTACACCACCGTCACCGGCCGGGAGGGGGCCGAGGTATACACCCCCCTGGTGGGCCAGGGAAGCCGCCTCATTTTAGGGCGCCGCTACACCGGCCTGATGGACGAATTCCGGTTTTACGGTTCTTTTCTGGGAGAACCTGCCTTACAACGCTACCCCCGCTCAGGGGGACGTATGGAGACCCGGTTCCTGGATCTGGGGGAAGGTAATAGCGAGGTGCTCCGGGTCGATGCCCGGGGAGGGCGGATTTCCTACAGCCCCGGAACCGGCCTCCAAAAGAGGGAGCGGGTAATTCCCGGCGGCGGCTTTGCGGGCGGCCGGGAGTTTGATTTTCCCGATGACGGGGCGATCCGTTTATTTATCCGTACTTCGGAAACCCCCTATCCTGACCGGAACTTCCCCTGGCGGCCCTTTGAAAGCGGGGCGGAACTGAAGAATTTACGGGGCCGTTATGTGCAGCTTGCGGCGGAGTTCTATCCTTCCGGGGACGGAGAAACCACCCCCTATCTGGATGAACTCAGTATCACCTATATTCCTGACGGCCCCCCCCGGCCCCCTTCGGTCATTACCGCCATTCCCCTGGATGGGGCGGTGGAGCTTTCCTGGAATAACAGCGCCGATAGGGATACCTCAGGATATTTGATCTATTATGGTACTTCCAGGGGTGACTTTTTTGGCAATGATGCTATACTTGGAGTATCCCCTATTGATGTGGGAAAACGTAATTCTGTTCGAATAGAGGGGCTCTCGAACGGGGTTTTGTATTATTTTGCGGTGTCTGCGTATGATCGGCTAAACCCGCCCCACGGGGGTGAATTTTCAAGGGAGGTGCCGGCGCGGCCGTTAAGGATGGTTGAATGAGTGTTGTTTCGGGGGCTTCCGGTGACCGGGAGACCCGGTTACAAGCAGGGATCCTCCTGGCCCGGAATGGAGATCTGGAGGAAGCGGTTGCGGTATTTAACGCCCTCCTGAAAGAAAACAGCCGGGACGCGGATGTGATGAACAACCTGGCGGTGGTCTACCGCCGTCAGGGAAAAGACCAGGATGCCCTGGGCGCCCTGCTGGACGCTATTGATATCGATCCCACTAAAGCGGAATTTCAATATAATCTTGGCAAAGTTTACAAACAACTGGGGAATTTTAAATCCGCCTCCATGGCTTATGCCAAAGCGGTGGAATCCGCCCCGGATCTGATCCCTTCTTATATCAATTTGGGGGCTGCCTATTTCAGGCTCAATGAGTTTGGCAAGGCCCTGTACGCCTTTAAAAGCGGGCTGAAGGCCGATCCTTCAAATCTCCTGATGCAATCCGGCTTGGAGGCCGTAGAGGCTGCCCGGTCCGGCGGGACAACGGACAATGAAATTGAAGAACTGGGGGATCTTTTTATGGGCGCCCCGCCGGACGCCGTTGAAACAGTTCCGGTCGTTTCAGAGCCGGCGGAGGCCTTTCCCGCCGCCGAAGCCTCCCCGCCCGAAGCTCCCTCCGTTGCGCCTGAGTTATCCGCCGAACCGGAACTGTCTGTTCCGGCTATAGCGCCTCTTCTTGGCCTCATGCAGTATCTGCGGAAGATGGTTGCTTTTATGCCCCCTCAGGCTTCACGCTTGTTTGCCGAAAGCGGAACCGAAGAGAATATTGAGTATATTATCGAAACATTGTCGGTCATGGAGCAGGAACTCCTGGCGAAATCCTGGGCGGAACAGGGGACCCGGGAACCTGCGCCGGGGGCGCCGCCCCCTGCCGAAGCGGAGTCGCCGGCTGGGGAGGAACCGCCGTCCGGGGAAGAGACCGGGGCGCCTGCCCGGCACACCGGCAAGGGGGGAACCGCGAGCCGGAGTTTCGACGATCCTTCGGATCCCGGCTGGGGTTCCAACCCGGAGACCCTTCAGGGCTTGACCGGTATGCTCAGCTATTTGAGTGATTTGGCTATGACCCTCCCTAAAACCGAAATGCGGGATAAAGTGACCCAACAGGTTGAAAGTATAATCAAGGAGATTCAGGACCCCTCGGCGGATGAGGGGAGCGATTATGGATAACCAGATAGATCAAGCGGTTTTAGCCTATATCAAAAATCTGCCCAGTTTACCCACCACGGTTAGAAAAGTCCTGGAAGTCTGCAATAATCCCCAGGCTAGTCCTGTTGATTTAAACCGGGTAATTTCCCTGGACCCCGTGTTGGTCGCCCGGGTAATAAAGCTCATCAATTCCTCTTATTACAGTCTGGGAAACCGGGTGACCAGTTTGGTCCGGGCCGTTATCATGCTGGGTATCAATACGGTAAAGAACATGGCCTTATCCACGGCGATCCTGGCGAATGTCTTTTCAAAAAAGAAGATCCCCGGGCTTAACATGGATGAGTTCTGGCGCCATTCCCTTTGCACCGCGGTAACGGCTAAATTTATAGCGAAGAAACGTTCTGTGGATAACAAACTGCTTGAAGAGTATTTTACCGCCGGGCTGCTCCACGATATCGGGAAAATTCCGATCAACGCAATACGGTCCCTGGAATACAAAAGGCTTGCGGAAACCGCCGGAAACGAAGGGCTCTCCCTCTACGTTGCCGAAGAACGGCAATTGGGATACACCCACTGTAATGCCGGTGAAATGATAGCCCGATCCTGGCAGCTTGGCGGGGCAATAGGCGATGTAATAACCTGGCATCATTCCTGTTTGGACTATGACGGCCCCTATAAGGACGTGCTTTTTACGGTTGTTGCGGCGAACCGGTTTGCCGCGGATATGAAGATTGGTTTTGCCGGGGATAGGCATCCTCCGCCCCTTGATCCTGAAGTTCTACAGTGTCTTAATATGAGGGAAACCATAATTGAAGAACTTGAACTGGTGGTAAATAAAGAAATTGAAAAGGCTTCGGTATTTCTAAAGTTATAGGGACACGTGAGACCGCTTTAGGGGTCTACAATTAGCGTCAAGTTAATCAGCGTGTTCCCAATGGAGCGGCTATGTTATCCGTATGTTTTTGGGGTGTCCGGGGCACCATCCCCTGTCCGGGTAAAGACACGGTTATTTACGGGGGAAACACTTCCTGTCTCGAAATTCGCGCCGATGAACGGCTCATCATCGTCGATCTGGGTACCGGGATCCGTCTCCTGGGAGACCGGCTTTTGGCTAACGAATACAAAACGAAGCCTGTGGATGCGGATATTTTTATCTCCCATACCCACTGGGATCATATCATGGGTTTCCCGGTCTTTGCCCCGGTTTTTATGCCTGCCAGTACACTGCGGATCCACGGCCCCGTATCTTACGAAGACGACACCCTGGAATCGATCCTGGGTACCCAGCTTTCTTACCGTTACTGGCCGGTCCGGCTGGATGAGTTGGCCGCCCGGATTACCTACCAGCGGATTCGTGAAACAACTTTAGACATGGGAGGCGGCCTTAAGGTGATCACCAAACACCTGAATCATCCCATTCTTTGTCTGGGGTACCGTTTTGAGTACCAGGGAAAATCTAT
>JAITNM010000008.1 GCA_031290475.1 Treponema sp.
TGGGAAGCTTTTTTGCTCCGCTCCGCCGCCTCATCGTAAAAGAGCTGGTAGACTTCAATACCCAGGGCGCCGGCGAGTTTCTCAATAAAGGTGAAGGAAGGCTTCCCCCTCCCGCTCTCAATCTGCCTGATATACGAATGGGCCGCGTTGCACCGTTCCGCCAGTGATTTTTGGGAAATCCCCATATTTTTACGCCATTTCTTTACATTGCGGACAAAAATTTGGTTCAAATCCATATTTTGTATTCTACAGGCATCTCTTTTTGAGAGGTAGAGACACTTTACACATACATTATGCTAATTTAAGATCGTTATAACCGTACAAATTTTCAAAAAATACAAGGATTTTGCGAAAATCGGAAAAAATGCAAAAAATATATTGATAAGACTAAATTTAATTGGTATAATTTTATCTGCCATTAAGCGGTATGGAAATGCTTAAACTGTATAAAAAGGCTGGATGGACCATAGTCCATCAAAAAGGTTCTCATGTTCAAATTACAAAAGGAAATTTAAATGAAACTATACCTATGCATAAAGAATTAAAAAAGGGGTTGGAAAAAGCTCTATTAAAAGGACTAAAGGATGGAGAAAAATGAATTATCATTTTAGAGTACATAAGGAAAGTAATGGATTCTGGGCTGAATGTTGTGAATTAAATGGATGCTTTTCTCAGGGGGATACGTTAGATGAGACTTATAAGGCCTGTAGAGAGGCATTAGATGTGTATCTTTATGAACCCGGCGATTCTAAAAGACTATTTTCATTACCCGATGAAACATTAGATGGGAAAAGAAATCTAATAAAAGTAATGGTTGATCCGCAAAAAGCATTAGCAATATTATTGAAAAATTATAGATTGCGTACAAAAATGACGCAAAAACAAGTTGCCGAAATGTTAGGAATGAAAAATATATATAGCTACCAACGTCTAGAAAAAAAGTCAAATACGACACTAGATGTAATTAATAAAATACATACAGTATTTCCAGAAATAAAACTAGAATATTTATTTCAATAAAAACACAATGGACTTCGCATAACAGGCCAATATACGCTACGGGCCTGGCGCCCCAAACATCGTATATTGCCGGAAGGCGGCTAATAGCCGGGAAGTCAATAAAAATACCGGGGGTTTAATACCTTATTAAGCAGCCTCCGCCGTCAGGTAGAGGGCGCATTGCCGGTTGCCGGGTAGGAACACTTTTCTACCGCAGCCTCCCGTATTGCCTGTTCTATCAAACCCGGTAATTCCAATTGTTCGTAGAGAGCCCCCGCTTCTTCCGGATTTCCCCGTAATACCGGATGGGGAGGGCTAAAGAGGACGCAGCAATCGGCGTAGGGGAGTATGGATGTTTCATAGGTGCCGATGCTTTCGGCGGTTCTTATAATTTGTTCTTTATCCATGCCGATTAAGGGCCTCAGCACGGGAATAGTGATTCTGCTCTCGGTGCAGCTGATGTTTTCTATGGTCTGGCTTGCCACCTGGGACAGGCTTTCCCCGCTTACAAGGCACTTGTAGCGCCGCATTTTTGCTATTTTTTCCGCGCATTCCATCATGGCCATGCGAAGAAGTACCGTAGTCCAGGCAAGGGGCGCCTTTTCTTTAATCCGCATCTGGACGGCGGTAAAACCTATTGTGTAGAGACGCATCCCCATGGAATAGGATCCCACGATTTCCGCCAGTCTTACTACTTTTTTACGGGCCTCGTCGGATGTGTACGGATAGGCGTGAAAATACACACTGTCTATGCCCATACCCCGGCTTATCATCATATAGCCCGCCACCGGGGAATCAATGCCTCCCGAGAGGAGGAGGAGCCCTCTCCCCGCCGTCCCCGAGGGAAGGCCCCGCCGTCCCTTCTTCTCCATGCCGTAAACATAGGCCTTTTCCCGTATTTCCGCTTCGATCAGTACCTGGGGATTATGAACATCAACCTTGAGGAGAGGGATACTGTCGAGGATCGCCTGTCCTCCTTCCTTTCGTATTTGGTAGGAATCCATGGGGAAACTCTTGTCGGTTCTGCGGGCTTCAACCTTGAAGGTTTCCAGCCCCCTCTGGGCCCATTCTCCCGCCGTTTCAACCAGGGCTTTAAGAAGCTCTTCCCTGGTTTTCCCCGAAACCCGGGTCCTGGCCCAGCCCGAAATGCCCATGATCTTATCCAGGACTTCTTCAACCCTGCCTCCGGCGCCGGGGGAGCAGCGCACATAAAACCTGCCGTTTGAGGTGGTGATCTGCGCCCCGGTACCTTTAAAACGGGCGGCAAGGTTCCGTTTTAGGATGATTTCAAACCCCGCACGGTTCCCCCCCTTGAGGGTAAGTTCCCCGAGTTTTAAAAGATAGGTAATCGTATCGTCCGAAGTTTCCATAACTGTTTAGTATATTTTAAGTATATCCTTTATCGCTTCCAGCAGGGCTTCCGTGTCTTGTTCCGTAGTTGACCAGCCTTGGGAGATCCGTATGCCGAATAAACCCTTCCTTTCGTCTACCCCCATGGCGTCAAGGACAGGCCGCTCTTTTTTATCCCCGGAACAGGCGGACCCGGTGGATACGGCGAATCCCGCGTCGTCCAGGGCGCGGACCATGACTTCCCCCGGTATGCCGTCAAAGGCGGCCTGCAAAATGTAGGGAGAAAACCCAGGGTCTTCCGCCTTTCGGTCCTCGGGGATGAGGGAGCAGCGGCTTAAGCTCTTGAGGCCTTCAATGAGCCCCTTGAACCGGGATGCGGCGGCGGCGTAATCGGCCCGCAGTTTTTCCGGCCTTGCCCGCCTTTCAAGGCAGTCCGCCAGGGCCGCCGCTCCCGCCACGTTTTCCGTCCCCGGCCGTATCCCCCCCTCCTGGCCGCCCCCTGAGTAAAGGACCTGGATTGGCTTGCGGAGGTAGAGGAGGCCGATACCCCGGGGACCTCCCAGCTTATGGGCGCTTAAGGAAGCGGAATCCACATCCCACCCCCCAAGATCCAAGGGTATTTTTCCTATCCCCTGGACCATATCACAGTGGAAATGCACCGCCCTTCCCGGCCGTTTGCGCAGTAACGCGGTGAGGGACAGAATATCGGTAATTGCCCCGGTCTCATTATTCACGCCCATTATGGCCGCAAGGCGGGGGTTATCCGTTTTCTCCAAAGCCCGTTCCAGGCTCACCGGGGAGACCCTTCCGTCCCTTTCCACCCCGATGGGTATAACGTTCTTTCCCAGGCGTTCCAGGATTTTCGCGTTTTCCCTAATTGAAGGATGCTCCGCCCGGGAATAGAGGAACGCCTCCCGGCCGCCGTTTTTTTTGAACAAGAGGGAATAAAGCACCAGGGCGTTCGCCTCAGTCCCCCCGGAGCTAAAGTAAAGGTGTTTCGCCGGGAGCCCCAGCACGGCGGCGGAACGGGTCCGCGCATCTTCCAGAATATCCCGGGCAATACGGCCCTCTGTGTGCCTGGAGGAAGGATTACCGAAAGGCAGGGCGGCTTCACGTACAGGATTATTAACAAGGGGATGGTCCGGTACCGCGGTGGCTGCCCAATCAAAGTAGTATCGTGCTTTCATTGAAGCGGAAGGCTAAAGGTTGATGTTCTGCGGCGTATCACCCGCAGCGGGAACGGCGTCTTTGCGCTTTAAAAGCGCCTTGTTCAGAAAGTGAATAACAGAGAAAAAAGCGATTCCAACAACGTACGCTATACACAACAGGACTATTGAACGAATCCCCGGCGCTTTAAAGGCAAAAAACACCAATACTCCCAGGGCAATCTGCAGTGAATACAATACAATGTTTACGCTCCAGGCATTGAGTCCCAGGTTCATCAGTTTGTGGTGTATATGGGCTTTGTCCGGACTGCCGATACGCCGTCCTTCCCGGATCCTGCGCCATACAGCGGCGGTGGTATCCAAAATCGGTATCAAAAGAAGGGCCGCGGCATAGGTCAGGGGAAAATTGGCTTCCGTATTTCCCCTGTCTACCAGGGGCAGAACCGCCACGATAAAACCCAGAAACTGGCTGCCTCCGTCGCCCATAAAAATTCTCGCCTTGGGGAGGGGAAGGTTGAAAACCAAAAAACCGCAGATCGCCGTCGAGAGGCATAAACAGAGCAGGATGGCGGAACCTGAATTGCCAAAGGAAGAGAAAATCAGGGCATAGGAGAACGCCAGCACAGTGGCAATGCCTCCCGCAAGACCGTCTACCCCGTCAATGAAATTTAACGCGTTGATCATTCCTACAATCCAAAAGAGGGTGAGGGGATAACGAAACCAGCCCAAATCACCAATGATCCCAATATCAAAAAATACAAGCCGGTGAAAGGTAAAATCCGGTATTATCACAAAAAGACCCGCAATAATCTGAACCAATAGTTTATTCTGGGGCCTGAGCGGCCTGAAATCATCAAAGACTCCAAAAAAGAGGGTCAAAGACATGCCGATGATAACCGGCAAAAACCCAAGGCCGTAGTGGGTTTCCGGGGCGATAAAGCTGATAACAAAGGCGATAATGATGAAGGCCAGGGAGAAACCGACCCCTCCCAGGCGCGGCACATCTCCCGTATGGATTTTCCGGTCGTCAATTATATCATACCAGGACTTTATATGGGATAAACGTAATACAACAACCACTAAAACAAGTGATAGAATAAAAGAAGATCCTATGATTATTACCATACCGGTCATAAAATATTATTCCTTGAATTTTTCTCCTTATATGTGGAGGATCTGAATCTATCATAAAGGACGGCAAGAATCAATACACCAAGGCAAAGGATCCCTGAATTTCTTATAAAATGTTAAATTTTCCTATATCTATGAGGTTTTTGAGGTACAAATCCCGCCTTCAGGACGGATAGCTTCGTTCTATAGGGTATCCTATGGAACAGCCCGGACAGCTTGAAATAACCGGGAAAAAATCGTATTAGTTGAATTATGTTTATCCTCAAATTTGGCGGTACTTCCGTGGGGACCGTTTCCGCGCTGGAAAAGACCGTGGCTATTGTCAGTGATCCTGAACGGGTAAAAAAAATCCGGGTGGTTGTCGTTTCCGCCTTGGGCGGGGTAACCGACGGATTAATTGAAGCCGCCCGTAAATCCGCCCAGGGGGAGGCTTATCAGGAGGATGTCAAGGTCATGCTGGCCCGGCATCTGGACATGGCTGCCGCCTTTCTTGAAGCTGAGGAACGTACGAAGGCCTCTGATTTTATTGAGGCCGCTTTTTCCGAACTCCTGAGGATCCTTGACGGGGTAAGCATAGTCAGGGAACTTTCCAGGCGGATCCTGGATTATGTGATGAGTTTTGGGGAACGTCTCAGCGCCTTTCTTTTAGCCCGGATCTTGACCCAAAAGGGCGTTTCCGCCGAATACCTGGACAGCCGGGAAGTGGTTAAGACCGATGATAATTTCGGCGCCGCCAAGTTTTTGCCCCTGGAAAGTTACGCCCAAATTAGCGCGTACCTGGAAAAACACCCCGCCCTCCAAATTGCCGCGGGGTTTATCGGTTCTACGCCCGAGAGGGCCGCCACCACCCTGGGCAGGGGCGGATCGGACCTTTCGGCGGCTATTTACGGCGCCGCCATAGGCGCCGAAGGGGTGGAAATTTGGACCGATGTGGACGGAATCCTCACGGCGAACCCTAAAATGGTAAAAGACGCCTTTAAAATCGATACGATTTCCTATATTGAGGCCATGGAGCTCTCCCATTTCGGCGCCAAGGTGCTCCATCCCCCTACGGTGCGGCCTGCCCTGGAAAAGGGCATCCCCATAAGGATCAAAAATACCTTCAATCCCGGAAATTCCGGTACCCTGATCACCGGCCGCGTTCCGGACAGCCCCTTTCCTATCAGGGGGATCAGCTCCCTTTCAAGCATTACCCTGGTACGGCTCCAGGGATCGGGGATGGTGGGGGTTGCGGGCTTTTCTTACCGTCTCTTCGGCGCCCTGGCCCGGCGGAAAATCAGCGTTATCCTCATCACCCAGAGTTCCAGCGAATACTCTATCTGTGTTGCCGTGGAGCCCGCCTCCGCCTATGACGCCGCCGCGGCGCTGATGGAGGAATTTAGCCGGGAAATAGCCGTAAATGCCATTGAGCCTCCGGTGGTGGAGCCCGGTCTGTCCATCATTGCCGTGGTGGGTTCCAAAATGAAGAGTACCACGGGAATTTCCGGAAAGGTTTTTCACGCCCTGGGCCGCAACGGGGTCAATATTATTGCCATTGCCCAGGGGTCTTCGGAGACGAACATTTCCGCGGTTATTTCCCATCAGGACGAGGCCAAGGCTTTAAACGCGATTCATGAGGCCTTCTTCCTGGCCGGGGTCCGGTCGGTGAACCTGTTCCTGGTAGGAATCGGCCTCATCGGGGGTACTCTGGTAGATCAGATAGCCGCTCACCGGGAGATCCTGGCGGATGAGCATCAAATCAGGATAAACCTGGCAGGGGCGGCCAATTCCAAAGGGATGATCTTCAATACCGGCGGCCTGGATCCGAAAACGGTTAAGGGCCTCCTCAAAAATCCCCCGGCGCCGGGAGACGGCGCGGCTTCTTCTCCCGGTACGGCGGAGCCCGGGGTTCTACCCTTTGAGCTTTCCCGCTTTATAGACAAAATGAAGGCCTTTAACCTCCCCAATACCGCCTTCTGCGATTGTACCGCGGGGAACGATGTGGCCGCCTGTTATGCCGAAATTCTCCGGTCCGCCATTCCCATTGTAACCCCAAATAAAAAGGCCAATTCCGGTTCCCTGGAATACTATAAGACCCTTACGGATTTTTCCAAGGACCGGGGTATTCCCTACCTTTACGAGACCACGGTCTGTGCGGGCCTCCCGGTGATTTCCACCCTGCGGGACATGGCGCTTTCCGGGGACAAGGTGAGGCGTATTGAGGCGGTGCTTTCGGGGACCTTGAGTTTCATCTTCAACAATTACGATGGGACTAAAGCCTTTTCCGATCTTGTCCGGGAGGCCAGGGCCAAGGGCTATACCGAGCCTGATCCCCGGGACGACCTTAACGCCATGGACGCGGCCCGCAAAGCCCTGATCCTGGCCCGGGAATGCGGCCTTTCCCTGGAAGCCGAGGCGGTAGCTATCGAGCCCATACTGCCCCCGGCCTGTTTTGAAGCGCCGGATGTGGAGACCTTTTTCCTGGAACTCAAAAAGTCCGACCCGGCCTTTGAGGAACGCCGCCTGAAGGCCGCCGGGGAGGGAAAGGTCCTGCGCTATGTGGCGGTTATTGAGGAAGGGTCCGCCAGGATCAGCCTCCGCGCCGAAGGGGAGGGAAGCCCCTTCCGTTCCCTGGTGGACTCGGACAATATCGTGGTGATCACCACGGACCGCTATTCCGCCCTGCCCATGGTGATCAAGGGGCCCGGCGCGGGCGCCCAGGTTACGGCCGGCGGGGTCTTCGCGGATATTGTGCGCATAGCCAGGACCCTGGTATAGGAGAGTTTGTCAATAATGTAGACACATTATTGACAAACTACCTTGAAAACCGCATTTGCGTATGCAAATGCAAGGTCTGTCCATAAAGTAACCGACTTTATGGACAGACGGAGCGCCCTTGGGGGCTATCCTCTTTTCAGTATCGAAAGGACTTCCTCAAAGCTCAGGTTTTCCCGGTTCTGTCTTTGGGCGATTTCCCTCAAGGTGAATTTTTCTTCCGGTCCATCCCCGGGGATGATCACATATTCCGCCCCCTTTTTTTCCGCCAGGACAAATTGGGACGTAAGTTTCTTCTCTTCAAAGAATACCTCGCAGGGCGCCCCCTGGGAACGTAACTTTTCCGCCAGGGCCTGATACGCGCCGCCCTGTTCTTCCTGTACGCAGGCAATGACCGCCTTGACGTAGGCGCCCTTTCCCTCACTTTTACCCAGGGCTTCCAGGGCGGCGATAAGCCGGTCAAGGCCGATTGAAGAACCTACCCCGGAGAGTTTTTCTTTTGAATAAAGACCCGCAAGGTCATCGTACCTGCCGCCGGAACATACCGACCCGATTTCCGGCAGTTCGTTAAGAAAGGTTTCGTATACTACGCCGGTGTAATAATCAAGCCCCCGGGTAATTGAAGGGTCAAGGGCAAAGGAGGAGCTTACCCCGGCGTCATTCATAAAACGGCGGATCAGGGAAAGCCGTTCCGATTCAGGAGAAGGGCCTCCTGCGGCGGCAGTGATGGCGTCAAGAATTTCTTCAAAATTGCCCTTGGCTTCAATGTATTCCAGGATCTTTCCCGCCGTCTCATTTCCCGTAATTTCCTGTAAGGTTTCCAGGGTAGTATCCCTGCCGGCTTTGGTGATTTTGTCAACCGTGCGCAGTATTTCTACCGACTGCCCCTGGCAGCCGAGGCGCGTCAGAAAACGGTTGAAAAGCCCCCGGTGGTTCAGCCGTATGGTTACATTCCCTACCCCGATGGAGAGGAGGGTGTTCCGCATCATGAGGAGAATTTCAAAATCCGCAGCGGCGGAATCGCTCCCCACACAGTCAAAGTCGCACTGGGTAAATTCCCGGTAACGCCCCCGCTGGGTGTTTTCCCCCCGCCAGACCTTGGCAATATGGTAACGCTTAAAGGGGAGGGGGAGTTCCTCCCGGTGTTCCGCCATGAAACGGGCGAAGGGTACGGTAAGATCGAAACGCATGGCCACGTCCCTTCCGCCATGATCGGTAAAACGGTATATCTGCTTTTCCGTTTCCCCTCCGCCTTTTCCCAGGAGTATCCCGGCGTATTCCAGAACCGGAGTGTCAATCGGAACAAAACCGTAGAGCCTGAAGGAAGTCTCGATCCGCTCCACCAGGGAACGGCGTTCAATTTCAGCGGCCGGGAGAAAGTCCCGAAAGCCCTTTAAAATCTTTGGTTCAATAAGTTTAGCCATGCTATGGATTATACCGGTAAGCCGGGCCCCGTGCTACTGGCTCAAATATCCTCGAACCTAATCCCTTCCCCCGCGGGAATAACCTGCCGGGCTCTTCTTCCCGCGATCTTTTCCGCCCAGGAAGGGGGGAGGCCGGGGCGGAGGATCTTCTCGGTTCTGAGGATGCCCGTCATATCCGCGGTGATTACTTCACCGGCCTCAATATCCCGCAGGGCATGGATAGACCGGTTTGTCCGCAGGTAATTGGCCTTTTCCGAAGGGGCCAGGGCCTTTACGCCGCTCCCGAGGACCGCCTCCACCAGAGCCGGCCCCCGTTCCCGGGCCAGGGCCTCCACCATAGCTTCGGCGCCCAGGCCCCCTGTCCGGCGCAACGCGGCGGTCATCCTGGCGAAATCTTCCGGCGGCAGGGCAATAGGATCGTCCAGCCCCGGATCCTGCCTGCTCAGGCAGAAATGTTTCTCGATGACCGCCGCTCCCATGGCCGCCGCCAGAACCGGTACCAGCTCCGGGTCCGCGGAGTGATCGCTCACCCCCACCGGGGTCCCGAAAATGGCCGAGAGACTCCGCAATACCCGTAAGTTGTAATCCGTTTCCGGCGCGGGGTAGGAAGTAACGCAATGCAGGAGACAAATTCGCTCCGGATTATCCCTTCCTCCCGGCGGTTTAAACAGCTCCAAAGCTTCCTCTATATCTCCCAGTCTGGAAACTCCGGAAGAGAGGAGCACGGGGAGCTGAAAACCGGCAACCTGTTTCAGGAGGGACGTATAGTTAAGTTCCGGGGAGGCGATTTTGAAGAGAAGGGGGTTTAAGGCGGCAATTTCCGAGGCGCTCCGGGGGCCAAAGGGCGTACAGAGGAAGATGAGGCCCCGCTTTTCCGCATAGTCCTTGATGTCCGCAAAGAATTGGACGGCTGATTCCAGTTTTTTAAAGGTATCGTAGAGGGGGATCATTCCCCCGGGGAGTTTTACCGCTCCTGTTTTAGGGTGGAGGATTTCGTGGGCGTAGACCATCTGAAATTTGACGCAATTTGCCCCCGCTTTAGCCGCAGCGTCTACCAGATCCCGGGCCTTTGCCGGATCTGCCCCATGAGAGGTGCCCAGTTCGGCAATAATCAGGGGATTTTGGGCATCGTAGGCCGTATCGTTGACGGCAAAGGCTTTATTTGTTACTTTTTCCATTATGTTTCATTATATCTCGACAATTTCTTTTATTTGAAGTATTATAATTATTAAAAATACACATAGGAGTTAATTGTGAAAACCCTTACCTGTGACGTTTGTAAGCGGACTATACATGATCCTCAGTCGGACCGGAATTATTATCATCTTGCCCACCGGGAGCTCTGCGAAAACTGCAAAGACGAGCTTGAGCTTCAGCTCAAGCCGATTGTCAGAACGAGACAACCCTTTAATTACGAATGGTATGATCAGCTTCTCCAGGATTCTATTGAGCAGTCGATCCTGAAGGGTAAAATCGACGTTCGTTAATCTCCTGCCCAAAGCATCCCTTTCAAGCGGGGAATTGCGAACCGGAGGTTCGGCAATCCCCGGAGAGGCGTTATGGCGGGAAGATTCAGTCCGGTTTCAGGGATCTTGACAATTTTCATATCTCTGTGTTATTAGTATTTTCTAGCTATAAAAAATTGTTCCGAAACTAACCGGGTTTTGGAACAAGCTGATTTCATAGCATTTATCAAGGAGTTTTTATGTCCGGCCATAGTAAATGGGCGACTATTAAACATGCAAAGGGCGCCGCCGATGCTAAACGCGGTCAAATGTTTACCAAGCTGATCAAGGAAATTTCGATTGCCGCCAGAATGGGCGGGGGGAATCCTGAAGGGAATCCCCGGCTCAGAACCGCGGTCCTCAAGGCAAGAGGCGCCAATATGCCCAAGGATAATATTGATCGGGCTATCAAGAAGGGTACCGGGGAACTGGAAGGGGTTAACTACGAGGAGCTGACATACGAAGCCTATGCTCCCGGCGGCGTTGCGGTTCTCATTGAAGTGCTTACGGACAACAAGAACCGGGCCGCGGCGGATGTACGGAACATCCTGACCCGGGCAGGGGGCCAGTTAGCCACCGCCGGTTCCGTGTCCCGGCTCTTCAAGCGCCAGGGGATTATCACCCTGGAGGGGGATAAGTACACCGAAGACGAGGTAATGGAAGCCGCTATTGAGGGCGGCGCTGAAGATGTGTCCCTCCAGGACGGGATCATCGAAGTGACCACCGCTCCGGAGGACTTTGAAACCGTAGTGAACGCCCTGAATGAGAAAAATTTCGAGACCATGAGCACCGAAATCAGTATGGTTGCGGATGCCGAAGTTGCCTTGGATAACGACGGCATCACAAAAGCCCTGAGGCTTATTGAGCGCCTTGAGGAAAACGACGACGTCCAGAATGTCTACTCCAACATTGAAATTCCGGAAGGGTTTGAAGACGAGGAATAAGGGGCCGCGCCGGATCATCGGCGTTGACCCTGGACTAGCTTCTACCGGCTGGGGGGTTATTGATTTTGATAACCAGCGGCTCAGGTACGTAGCCCATGGCAGCATAGAAACAAAGGCGGAACTCCCCCGGGCGGAACGCCTTTTTTTTATTTATGAGGGCATCCGGAACGTGCTGGAGATATACGCCCCCGCCGAATCGGCGGTAGAAACCCTGTACTTTGCCAGGAACAAGACC
Organism: Treponema sp.; assembly: GCA_031290475.1. Taxonomy (GTDB): domain Bacteria; phylum Spirochaetota; class Spirochaetia; order Treponematales; family Breznakiellaceae; genus JAITNM01. Next base: position 11,509 of record JAITNM010000008.1, read on the forward strand.
AGCGCTATGGGAGTGGCGGAAGCCAGGGGGGTGCTCTGCATGGCCTTGTTTGAGTACGGTCTTCCGGTACGGGAATTTACCCCCAATGCCATTAAACAGGCGGTGGTTGGCCAGGCCAAGGCTGAAAAAATCCAGGTCCAGGAAATGGTACGCCTCCTCTTAAATCTGACGTTTATCCCCGAGCCGAATCACGCCGCCGACGCCTTGGCATCGGCCATCTGCGCCGCCCATACGGCCCTTTTAGTCCCAGGGATTTAAAAGGCTTAAATTGCCGATGCCCTTAAAATCGCGGGTATTCCGGGTGATGACGGCGAGGCGGTAGGACAGGGCCGAGGCCGCAAGGAGGGTGTCAACCACGGGCAGGGTCCTTTTTGCCCCGGCCCGGATTTTCCCCCATTCAAACATTACGTCCCTGTCCAGGGGAACAATGCGGTTTTCAAACCATGCCGGCAATTGTTGATTAAGCCATATCAGAAATTCATTTTTCTTTTTTCCCGGCGGTAGTTTTTCTACCCCAAAGGCTATCTCCCCGATTGAAAGGATGCTTATAAAAAGATCCTCCGGGGCTATGGCGTCAATAAAGGCTTTTACCTTTGAATCACCCTTTGCCTTGCGTATTTCCGACAAAACATTGGTATCCAGGAGGTATTTCACCAGGCAATCTCCCGCATTTTTTCGGGCGGCCGTTCCGGCAGTTCCAGTTCGGTATCCGCCCAGGGAGAATTCCGCATAAACTCCACAAGGTTTTCCTTGGGAGAGCTGAGCTTTTTGTACTTTTCCATTGAAAGGACCACCGCCGTTTCCTCTCCCCGGACGGTGATGATCTGGGGTTCCCTGGCTGCGGATTTAATGACCTCGCTCAACATAGCCTTTGCCTCCTGTAATTGCCACTTGGCGTTTCTGTTCTCTGTTTTTGCATACATGGTTATATTCCCCGCTGAAAGGTCTTAATAATCTGACTAGTCTGACTATACTGCCAAATAATCAATTTGTCAAGGAAAAAATCATCAAAATGTGAAAAAATCATCAAAACCACAAAAAAAGCAATGGCCGGTCCACATAGCAATTCCAAATTCAAAAAACTGTCCAGCTTTTATCGGCCAACTACCGTTTTTTCGGTGATTTTCCCACCAATAAGGCAGCAATTCAGTATTGAACGCCATCGAAAGTGCCTAAAGAACATACTTGAGGGGTGGCGTGCGACCAAAGGTCGCATAAAAAAAACACGGGGGGGACCACCGGGAGGACCCGTGTTTTTTTCGGCCAAGCAACCAAAGGTTGCACAGGACCCCAAGTAAATTTTTCAAGGCAAAATTCCAATGTCTTCGTTTGAATTTGGAATTGCTGCGTCTAAAGCCCGGTGGTTATATTTTTTTTCTGTTTCTGGTATACTCAATTTTATGTTCAATAGCATTCAGGGCGTTATTACAGAAAAACTTCCCGATACCCTGCGGATTTTAACCGGCGGCGTTGAGTGGGATATAACTTCCCCTGCCACCGATTTGAGCCGGTTTCCGCCGGCAGGGGAGGAAGGCCGGGTCTTTCTCTGGCTTTACCACCGGGAAGACCAGATGAAGCTCTACGGCTTTGCTAACGAAGTCCGGCGTAATACCTTTTTGGAACTTCTCAAGGTTGAAGGTATCGGCCCCAAGGGGGCTATTAAGATAATGAGCGGTATAGGCCAGGAAGAGTTGGAAAAAGCCCTGGATGCCGAAGATTTAAGCCGCCTGGAAGCGGTTCCCGGCCTGGGAAAAAAGACCGCCCAAAAAATGATCCTCGCTTTAAAGGGAAAACTCGCCACCGCTTCGGCGGCTTCCCGGACCGCCTCCGTCTACGGCGAGCTCGTGGAAGCATTGGCGGAAATGGGGTACGACCGGAGGGCCGCCGCGGACGCCCTTGGCCGGGCGGAGGGGGAGATAGAGGGAGGGCTTGGCCGGGCGGAAAAGGAGCAGCGGCTCTTCAAGCAGGCCATCGTATACCTGAGCGGGTTGTAAAACCTCCCCCCTCCCGGCTATAGTCTCTTTTATGGGAAAGATAAAATCCTCCGGTAATTCTTCTATACCTGAAGAGGATACAAGCGTCTCCGTTATTCTCCACCCCGAACATCCCCTTTCTGAAGACGACCGGGACCTTTCCCTGCGTCCGAAAAGTCTTAAGGAATTTCTGGGCCAAAAGGGAATGAAGGAAAACCTCTCCGTATTTATCGCTGCCGCCCGGGAGCGGAACGAAAGCCTGGATCACATCTTTCTGACAGGGCCTCCCGGTTTGGGAAAGACCACCCTGGCCCAGGTCATAGCCCATGAATTGGGGGCGGATCTGTCCATAACCTCCGCTCCGGCCTTGGATAAGCCCAAGGACCTGGTGGGGATATTAACCAAGCTTAAAGAGAAGGATGTGTTCTTTATTGATGAAATACACCGGCTTAAGCCTGCCATAGAGGAAATGCTCTACATCGCCATGGAGGATTACGAGCTGGACTGGATCATCGGCCAGGGACCGGGGGCCAGGACCCTGAGGATAGCGATTCCCCGTTTTACCCTGGCGGGGGCTACCACCAAGGCGGGGAATGTGGCAAGCCCCTTGATAAGCCGTTTTGGGATTACCTGTAGATTCTCTTTCTATGAACAGGCGGATATAGAGGCCATAGTACGCCGTTCCGCAGGGATACTACAGATCCGTATTGATGATAACGCGGCATCGCTTTTGGCCTCTTCCGCCCGGGGTACTCCCCGGGTGGCGAACAGGCTGCTCAGGCGCATGAGGGACTTTGCCCAGGTTGCGGGGGAAGCTTCCATTACCCCTTCGGTGGTGGAGCGGGGGCTCAGGCGGCTGGAGGTTGATTTCCTGGGGCTGGAAAAGCACGACCGGGAAATTCTCAGGATCATTATTGAGCGCTACAACGGAGGGCCGGTGGGGGCTGAAACCCTGGCGATTACCATAGGGGAGACGGTGGATACCCTGGAAGACTACTACGAGCCTTACCTGATCCAATCGGGACTGCTCCAGCGCACTCCAAGGGGCAGGGTGGCGACCGCCCTTGCCTACGAACACCTCAAGCTGCCCCGTAAAGGGGAGGGCGCGGGGCTGCCCAACGGGCTTCCGTTTTGAAACCCCTATATCGAACAGGAGGCGGCGCCTCCTGATAACCTTAACCAAGGATTTTTCTTTCGATCTCCCGGAACATTTAATCGCCCAAACGCCCCCGGAAAAACGGGGAGAAAGCCGGCTTATGGTGCTGGATCGGGCCTGCCGGAAGCGGAGCCACCGCCGCGTCACGGAACTGCCGGAGCTTCTCGATGAAGGCGCCCTCTTGGTGTTCAACGATTCCAGGGTACGCAAAGCCCGCCTTCTGGGGACCTCAATTAAAACCGGCGCGCAGGTAGAGTTTCTGCTCATCAATAAGCTTTATTCCGGAGATCCCGAAATGCGGGAAAACAGCGGTACTGTTCCCGGGCAGTTATGGAGGGCCTTGGTCCGGCGGGCCCAGCGCCGCCGCGTTGGGAGCCGCTATGTCTTTCCCGGGGAAAGGGAGGCGGAAATCATCCGGGAGGAGGGGGAATTCAGAATAGTGGCTTTTGACCGGCCCATTGATGATCCCTGGCTGGATGCCCACGGCCACATGCCCCTCCCGCCTTACATTAAACGGGCGGATACTCCCGCCGACAGCGAGCGGTACCAGACGGTATACGCCAAGGTCACCGGGAGCTCCGCCGCCCCCACCGCGGGTCTTCATTTTACGGAAGACATTCTTTCCGCCCTGGAAAAGCGGGGCATAGAAACGGTGTTTGTCACCCTCCATGTCGGGCTTGGAACCTTTCTCCCGGTTCGTACCGCAAACATTGAAGACCATAAAATGCATGAGGAATGGTACACCGTCACTGAAGAGGCCGCGTCCAGGATAGAACGGGCAAAGGCGGAAGGCAGAAAGATCGCCGCCGTGGGGACCACCAGTATTCGTACCCTTGAATCGGCCTGGGACGGTGAAAAAAAATGTCTCCGGCGAGGTGAGGGCGCCACTTCTATCTTTATATATCCGGGGTATCGCTTTAAGGTAGCGGATGCCCTGTTTACCAATTTCCATACCCCCCAATCGACGCTGCTTATGCTGGTAGCGGCTTTCGCTGAAGCAGTACCTTCTTCAATAAAACAAATTAATACCGGCAGGGAATTTATCCTGGCAAGCTATGAAGAGGCGGTGCGGGAGGGTTACCGTTTCTTCAGTTACGGCGACGCCATGCTGATCCGGTGAGCGCGTTTTCTTGACAAAGAACTTACCCTCATATAACACTTTTATGGGGATTGTTTTTGAAAAGGGGGCTTGATTTGAACAAATACCTTTGGCTGTCGCTTTTAGCGGTTTCGGTTTTATTTCCGGTATCCTGTTCCCGGGACAAGGACGCCCGCCTCGCGGTGGATAAACAGGGGAGGACCGTTGTGGAACGTTACGGCCGCCTCCGGGTGGAAGGAACCCGGCTCCTCAACGCCGCGGGTAAGCCGGTACAGCTCCGGGGGATAAGTTCCTTCGGTTTACAATTTGCGGGCAAGTATGCCAATGAGGATGTGATCCGCTGGCTTCGGGATGACTGGAACATGCAGATTTGGCGGGCGGCGCTTTATACGAGCGAGGGAGGGTATATCTCCCAGCCTGCCCTGAAATCCAAGGTGATTGATTCGGTGGAAGCGGCTATAAACCTGGGCATTTACGTCCTCATTGACTGGCATATCCTCCTGGACCGGGATCCCCGGTTGTACCAGAGGTATGCCCTGGAATTCTTCCGGGAAATGGCCCAGCGTTATGGTCAGTATCCCAATGTGCTTTACGAAATCTGCAATGAGCCCAACGGGGAAGACGTAACCTGGGAAGGGGCCATTAAGCCCTATGCGGAAGCGGTAATTGCCGAGATCCGGCGGTGGGACCCTGAGAATATCATCATTGTAGGGACCCCTACCTGGAGTCAGGATGTAGACATTGCCGCAAAAAGCCCCATCGCCGGGCATAATAATATCATGTATACCCTCCATTTTTATGCCGGTACCCATGGGGAATGGCTCCGGGAAAAGGCAAAACAAGCCCTGGACGGAGGGCTTCCCCTGTTTGTCACCGAGTGGGGTACGTCCCAAGCCACCGGAGGAGGGGGGATGTACCGGGAGGAATCCCTGGAATGGCTGTCATTTTGTAAGAAAAATAACATTTCCTGGATAAACTGGTCCCTGACCAATAAGGGGGAGGACTCGGGGATTCTCGTTATGAACGCCGACCGGCAGGGAAAGGGCGCCTGGGAGGATACGGATCTTTCACCTTCGGGGAAATTTATCCGTTCGGTTTTGCGGAACGAATTGTCCGTAAAATAACCGGAAAGATCCCTTTTTTGTTATAGCAAATTGACAAGGCGATATAATTGATATACACTATATGAGAATATTACTATTATGGAGGAATATTAATGAAGAAAGTATTGTTAGTTTTAGCCGTCGCGGTCTTGGCTTTCAGCGCCTGTAAAGCCAAAGAGACTCCGGCCCAAGGGGCCGCGGCCGGGCCGTCAAAGCTGGTGGTTTGGTCCTTCACCGATGAAGTTGGAGGGTTGGTCAATGACTATTATAAGCCGGCCCACCCGGAAGTGACGGTGGAATATTCTATGACCCCCACGGAACAATTCCCCAGCAAGCTCGATCCGGTACTGGCTTCCGGCCAGGGTACGCCGGATATTTTCGCCCTGGAAGACGCCTTTGTCCGCAAATACGTGGAATCCGGGCTTCTCTTGGATCTGACGGATATTTATGAGGCCAATAAGAGCAAGCTTCTTGCGTATCCTGCCGAAGTAGGCTCCTACGAAGGCAGAGTTTACGGCATGTCCTGGCAGGCCACCCCCGGCGCCATGTTCTACCGCCGCAGTTTGGCGAAGAAGTACCTGGGAACCGACGATCCTGCCCAGGTGCAGGCCTATTTTTCCAGTCAGCAAAAATTCCTGGAAACCGCGGCCCTGCTTAAAGATAAATCCGGCGGCGCCTGTGTGGTGGTCTCCAGTTTGGGAGATCTGTACCGTCCCTTCGCCTCTTCCCGGAAAGACCCCTGGGTAGTTAACGATAAGCTCGTGATTGACCCCGCCATGGAAGCCTATATGGAGATTTGCAAAACCCTCCATGACCGGGGCTGGGAAGGCCGGGTAGGAGCGTGGAGCGAAGGCTGGTTTGCCGGTATGCAGGGTGTGTTGAAGGACGAACAGGGGAAAGCGGTTGAAGTGTTCTCCTACTTCCTGCCCACCTGGGGTCTCCACTATGTTCTCAAAACCAACGCTCCGGATACTGCTGGCGACTGGGCCATGACCCCCGGACCCTATCCTTACCGCTGGGGCGGCACCTGGATCGGCGCGTGGAAAAACACCAAAAACGCCGCAGCCGCCAAGGAGCTTATCCGCTACCTGACCACCGACGACGACTTCCTGGAGGCCTATGCCAAAAAATCAGGGGATCTGGTATCTAACATGGTTGTGGTGGAAAGAATCAAGGACAGTTATTCAGAGCCCTTCCTGGGGGGACAGAACCACTACGCCGAATTTGCCGAAATGGCAAAGGGAGTTGACGGCAAGCTCACCCAGGGCACGGATCAGGCGGTTGAAGGCCTTTTCAACGAAGCCCTTAACGCGTACGTAAACGGTGAAAAGTCCAAAGAGGCGGCCCTTGCGGATTTCAGAGCCCAGGCGGCTTCCCAGCTTAGTCTGTAGGAACGCGGTGTCTTAAGTTTTGCATGTGAAAGGTGCGGACAACCGTATTTGATCCGCACCTTTTTTTTAAGGAGGCGCCGATGAAACACCAGGCAAATCATGAAGCAAAATTAAACCACTGGGGTTATTTTTTTATTGCTCCTTTTGTGATTATTTTTTTGATGTTTACCCTCTGGCCTACGATTTATACCATTATGCTGAGTTTTACCGATCTCAGGGGATTGAGGACCGATTTTAAGTTTGCAGGATTAGAAAATTTCATAAAACTTGTCAAAGACCCCTATTTTTGGGGGGCGATACAGAATACTTTTATCATTTGGGGTATTAATTTTATTCCCCAAATAGGAATCGCTTTGCTGTTATCTATCTGGCTTTCCGATGCCCGGCTCAACCTGAAAAACAGGGGACTGTTCAGAACTATTATCTACATGCCCAACCTGCTTACCGCAGTTTCAGTATCCCTTTTGTACCGGAGCCTCTTCGCCTACCCGGCGGGCCCGTTAAATCAGCTGCTCTACTCTATGGGACTCCACGAAACCGTTATCCGCGACGGGGTGGAAGTCCAGCAGGCCTTTAACTTTTTCCGCAGCGTGCCCTTTACCCGGGGGCTGGTTGCCTATATTCAGTGGTGGATGTGGTACGGCCATACGGTGATTATGCTTATGGCGGGGATCACCAGTATTCCTACCACCCTTTACGAGTCCGCCCTGGTAGACGGGGCCAACAGCCGCCAGACCACCTGGTCTATCACGCTGCCTCTGCTCCGGCCTATGATGCTCTACATCCTCATTACCTCCATGATCGGCGGTATGCAGATGCTGGATATTCCCTTCCTCCTTACAGACATGCGCGGCGCTCCGGACTTTAAGATACGGACCACCACGGTATACCAGTACAACATGGCCTTTCAGGGACGGAATGATTACGCCTACGCCTCGGCAATTTCCCTGGGGGTATTTATCATTACCATTATCCTGGCCCTGCTGATATTCTTCTTCCTGCAGGATCGCAGCGAACTAAAGAAAAAGGCTCGATAAAGGAGGCCCGGGATGAAATCTTATATTGTTGAATTAACCGTTAAACGGTTCTTTATATATCTGATAATGATTCTATTGACCCTGCTTGCCGTTGTGCCTGTATACGTTGTGTTGATTAACGCCACCCGGTCCACGGAACAGATCAATATGGGAGTCTCCCTTATTCCCAGCCATTATGTGTCCTATAACTGGCATGCCTTAACAAGCCGGGGTTTCCAGATCTGGCAGGGTTTTTACAACAGCGCCTTTGTTTCGATTATGACCACCCTGGTGGCGGTGTACTTTTCTTCGATGACCGCCTATGGGCTGCATGTCTACAAATTTCACGGAAAAAAGCTGCTCTGGGGGGTAATCCTCCTGGTTATGATGCTCCCCGCTTCCCTGTCCTTTATCGGTTTTTACCAGTTTATGGCCCGGCTCAAACTTCTGGATAATTATATCCCCCTGATCATACCGGCGGTGGCTTCCGCAGGGACCGTACTGTTCCTGCGCCAGTACATGACTTCGGTGCTTTCTTTTGAGCTCATCGACGCCAGCCGGATCGACGGGGCGGGCGAATTCAGGACCTTTAACTGGATCGTACTCCCCATCATTACCCCGGCAATAGCCGCCCAGGCTATCTTCAGTTTTGTGGGTTCCTGGAATAACTTCTTCAACGCCTTTGTGCTTATTTCCAGCACCAGGAAGTATACCCTTCCCATGCTGGTCCAGATGCTCCGGGGCGATATCTACCGTACCGAATACGGCGGAATTTACCTCGGCATCGCTATTTCCCTGATACCGATTCTGGTTTTCTACGCGTTTATGTCAAAGTTTATCATTTCCGGCATCACCATGGGCGGAGTGAAAGAATAGTATTTCTGTTACAGAGGCTGTAGTTTTAAAATGATTTGAATCTGCAGCCTTGGTTTTAGAGGTTTCCCGCCTCCCGTCTTTTCCCGATAATTGATGAAGCGATTACCGCGCTTACAATAATGGCGCCCCCTGCCAGGGCGGAGAGGGATGGTTTCTCCCCGGTAACCAGGAATACCCATAGGGGGTTCAATACCGGTTCCACCATGGCGATGAGCATGGATTCAACAGCGGTAACCGATTTAATGCCGAAAGAGAAAAGCACCGTGGCAATTCCAACCTGAATTACCCCTAAAAAAATAACCGGGAAAACCGCGCCCATTGAAAATACCGGAGGGTACATAAAGAAGAAGGGTATACTGAAAAGGGCGGTAATGATATGGGAGAGGATCATTGAATCCATAGGGTTCCCCTGTTTGTTCATCCGCATAAAAACCGAATTGGCGCCGAAACTAATTCCCGAAATTACCGCAAGAATATCCCCCGGAATGTTTCCCCCGCCCAGGCTGTCTTTAAAGAAGAGGACCATTCCCCCGAATACCAGAACCAGGGCGCCCCAGTGTTCCCAATGGGGCTTTTCCCGGGCGATTAGCCAGCCCAGCAAGGCCGCCCACACGGGGGCGCTGTACTGGAGCAGAACCGCATTGGCCGAAGTGGTCAATTTATTGGCGATCACAAAGATGATCATGGTAGCGGCGTAGGCAAGTCCTCCAAAAATGACGAAACGGCTTTTAAAAACACGGGCCCATAAGCGCCCGGCTGCCTGGTTCTCAGGCGCGGGTTTTTTCGCCGGCTTGGAAGACAGCAGCCTTATGGGCAGTAAGAGGAAGAGGGCGAAGAAACTCCGCGCCCCCGCGATAAGTATGGGGTTCCAGTCTACCAGTTTAATGAAAAGCCCGGCGGTGCTCCAGAAAACAGCGCAGAAAAAGATGGCCACCTCGCCTCTCCGGCGGGAAGAAAAACGTTGATCCATAGGGGGTTCAGTATAGCGGGAAAGGGGAGAATGCGAAAGAGAGGTTATCAAGGGGATTAAGAAATAAACCGATAATTGAGCTAAGGTAGAGGTTCAAATCTGACCTATTTGGAAATCAATTGAGCCTCGATTCGTTGCGAAGGGTACATACCCAAGAACCCGCTCACCGGTTCGCGGGGGAGCCTTGGGGCGGAACCAAGGGTATGTACCCTGAGTCAAATACCTTACGAGAACAACATACCCCGACCGCTTGCGGCGGGGTTGTTGATT
>JAITNM010000011.1 GCA_031290475.1 Treponema sp.
AAAGTGCGGCCGGACATACTCCTCGCCCGGCACGGCGGCATGACCCTCTGGGGCGCAAAGTACGGCATCCCCTCCCTCTTAATCGGGGACGAACATTTCGGCATGGGTTATGAGGGGATCGTCAAATACGGAAAACGTATCCTTGAGACCATGGAAAACGACGAGTTCGTAAAAAACCTTGAAAAACACGCCATCAATCCCTATACGGACTGGTGGCTTGCCCAGGACCCCTTTGCTTTTTTGGGAGACAAGGTCAGTGTCAGGACATATTGAACAGCAACGCTACATGTGCGCCATGGGGGCCATGCAGAGCGTCGTAGCCATCCCCAAAGCCATTCCCATACTCCATTCAGGCCCCGGCTGCGGTACCATGACCGCCGGTTTTTTTGAACGTTCCCGGGGTTATTCAGGGGGCAGCACCGCGCCCTGTACCAATTTTACCGAATCCGATGTGGTCTTTGGCGGCGAAAAAAAGCTGGAGGAAGTTATCAGAAATTCCTACCGGATATTGAAAAGCGATCTTCAAGTGGTCCTTCCGGGCTGTACCTCCGCTATTGTCGGCGATGATGTCAACCGGATACTAAAAGTGTTTGTTGATGAGGGGAAGCCGATTGTATATGCCGATGCTCCGGGATTCAAGTACAGTAATTACGAGGCCCACAGCGTTATTGTCAAGGCAATCCTGACTCAATACGTTGACCGCTTTGCTCCCGCTGAACAGTCCAAGGACAAAAAACTCATAAATCTCTTTGCGTCCATTCCCTATCAGGATCAGTTTTGGAAGGGTAATCTGGAAGAACTGAAACGGCTTATTGAGGGCATAGGCTTTAAGGTGAACGTCCTCTTCGGCCCCCTGTCAAAGGGCGTTGAGGAGTGGAAGGAGATCCCCAAGGCGTTCTTCAATGTCCTCATCTCCCCCTGGTTCGGTTTACCCATTGTACAACACCTGGAAGAAAGGTACGGACAGTCTTTCTACCAGTTTCCCTATCTGCCCATAGGGGGCAATGACACAACCCGTTTCCTCCGCTCCCTTGCGGACTTTGCGGACACCCAGGAGGCGGAACTTGACCGTAAAAATGTTGATGCCTTTATAAAACAGGAAGAACAGATCTTCTACGAAGAGATCGATAATCTTGCGACCTTCCTCCTGGAATTCCGTTACGGGCTCCCTTCGTATATGCATATCATCCACGACGCAAGCTATGTTTTGGGTATAACGAGCTTTTTATTAAACGAAGCAGGGTTGATACCCCAGGAACTCTTCATCACCGACAACACCCCCGAAGCGTTTCAGGAAAAAATCCTTGAAACCGCGGCCGGATTTTCGGCAAAACGGAAATTTTCCATCACGTTCCAAAATGACGGCGGCCTCGCCCAGGCGGAAATAGCCAGGGCAAAACACGAAGGCCGGGGGCTTATCATTGGAAGCGGCTGGGACAAGGATCTGGCCCGGGTAAAGGGCTGCGACTTCATCTCCGCCGCCCTGCCTTCGCCCTACCGCCTCGTGATGACCACCGGCTACGCCGGCTACCGGGGAGGACTGCGGCTCATCGAAGACGTATACAACGGGGCCCTGAATACGTACCGGTAAGACGGTATGCCGGCGCCCCGGCATGAAAAAACCTCCGTATTGAATAAGAATACAACTTTCTGTATATTTAATTTTTCTGTAGCAGGCAGCCGTAAGGGGCCGCCGGGGCTAAGGAAGCGCTGATTAACGTAATCAGTGTTACTTTAAAGGAGCTTTTATGGGTGAACATGAGGGGGGGCCTGACCAGCGTCTCCGGCAAGGGTTGTACCGTAAGGAAAATGAGCATGACGCGTGCGGCATTGGGTTTGTTGCGGATATAAAGGGGAGAAAATCCCATACTATTTTGAAACGGGGCCTTGAGGTCCTGGAGCGGATGGAGCACCGGGGCGCGGAAAGCGCGGACAACAAGACCGGCGATGGTTCCGGGGTGCTCATTCAGATTCCCCACGATTATTATAAAAAGTTAATCCCCGCCCTTCCGGCGGCGGGAACCTACGGCACAGGACTCTTCTTTGTTCCCCGGCCGGGCGGGAAAAACCGGAACCGGGATCTCTTTCCCCTTATCAAAGAACATGTCGAAGAAACCGCCGCCGGCCTCGGCCTTGAGGTATTGGCATGGCGGGACGTGCCCACGAATAACGCCGTTATCGGGAGTATCGCCGCCTCAACGGAGCCCTTGATAAAACAGCTGGCGCTGGTTTCCAAGGCGGACAAGGAGGGTGCGGTAAACAGCAAACCGGACCTGGAATTACGGCTTTACGTGTACCGTAAAAAACTGGAAAAGGTCCTCCGCGCCGATAAGGTTCTGCAAGAGGCCAAGGCCGGCGCCTATTTCCCCTCCCTTTCAAGCAAAACTATTGTGTACAAGGGAATGCTCATGTCCAAGCAGCTCAAGGATTATTTCCCGGAGCTCAAGAACGAGGGGGTCGAGACCGCGGTCGCCCTGGTACATTCCCGGTTTTCCACCAATACTTTTCCCGATTGGCCCCTGGCCCAGCCCTTCCGCATTGTCTCCCATAATGGAGAAATCAATACCATAAAGGGGAACCGTTTCTGGATGGCCGCCCGGGAGGCTCTCTTCGATCATCCCGGTTTGGGTCCCTACCTTAAGGATATATGCCCCGTCATCGAGCCGGACCGGAGCGATTCCGCCAGTTTTGATAACGCCCTGGAACTCCTGGTAATGGCGGGCCGGAGCCTGCCCCATGCCCTGATGATGCTCATCCCCGAGGCCTGGAACGAGAGGAACCCCATTCCCGACGATCTCAAGGCCTTTTACGAATACCACGCGTGTATCATGGAGCCCTGGGACGGCCCTGCTTCAATGGTGTTCTGCGACGGCCGCTATGTGGGGGGCACCCTGGACCGGAACGGGCTCAGACCTTCCCGGTATACCATCACCAAGGATGACCTCATCGTCATGGGCTCAGAGACCGGGGTTCAGGACTTTAAACCGGAGGAAGTGTTCTATAAAGGAAGGCTCCTTCCGGGAAAACTTCTTTTGGTGGACCTTGAAGAGGGCCGGATCATCCCCGACGACGAAGTGAAGCAGACCGTCTCCCGGAGCAAGCCCTATACCCGGTGGACGTCAAAGAACGTTATCACCCTGGATCAAGACCACAACGGAGCCGCGCCGGTCCCCGAAATGCCCCTCCGGGAAGTTCTCTTCATGGAGCGGGCCTTTGGTTATACCAGGGAAGACCGGGAGCGGCTGCTGCTGCCCATGGCGGAGTCCGGCCAGGAGCCCACCAGTTCCATGGGTACCGACACGCCCCTGGCGGTTTTCTCCGATAAAAGCCAGCGGGTTTACGCCTATTTTAAGCAGAGTTTTGCCCAGGTCACCAATCCCCCCATTGATTCCATCCGGGAAGATCTGGTTATGACCCTGACCGGTTTTGTGGGCCCCCAGCGCAACATGCTGGAAGAAACGGAGCTTATTTGCAGGCGGGTAAAGGTTGTCTCCCCCGTTCTTACCACGGGAGAACTGGAAAAGCTCAGGGCCCTGGAGAAAGAGGGATTCATTTCCCGGACCCTGGATGCCGCTTTTCCCATAGGCAGGGAATCTCTGGAAGCCGCCCTGGACCGGCTTGTTGCCGAAGCCATCAAGGCGGTGGAGGCGGGGGTTGCCTTCCTCATCCTCTCCGACCGGGGGGCCCTGAGCTCCCCTGCCGAAGAGCGTTGCGCCGTACCCGCGCTCCTCGCCGTGGGGGCGGTACACCACGGGCTCATCAAGGCAGGGCTGCGCATGAAGGCTTCCATCGTTGCCGAGACCGCTGAGCCCCGGGAAATCATGCATTTCGCCCTGCTCTTCGGTTACGGCGCGGACCTGGCGGCGCCCTACGGCGCCTTCGCGTCCGTTTCCCTCATCTGCCGGGGTTTTGATGCCAAGCGGCTCAAGTCCTACGGGGAGGCGGAAATCCAGTACATTAAGGGCCTCCAAAAGGCTATGCTCAAGGTAATATCCAAAATGGGGACCAGCACCCTGCGCTCCTACCGGGGCGCCCAGATATTCGAGGCTATTGGGCTTGGAGATGCGGTCATAAGCAAGTGTTTCCGGGGCACCGAAAGCCGTATCGGCGGGGCGGGCTTCGCCGAACTGGAGGCCGAGGCGGTTTCCCGGTACCGGGAAGCCCTGGCCGCCTGGGAAAGAACCGGGGATGACCCCAGGCCGGAGGATTTCCTCCTTGCCGGGGACGGCCAGTACCGGTGGCGCAAATTCGGCGAAAAACACGCCTGGAATCCCGAAACCATCCACCTTTTGCAATGGGCCACCCATACCGGGGATTATTCGAAGTTCAAACAGTTTACCACCCTGGCCAATGAGCTGAACCGGACCCCCCATGTAATCCGTGGGCTTTTGGATTTTGCCGCCCCCGGTTCGGTACAAGG
>JAITNM010000116.1 GCA_031290475.1 Treponema sp.
GGATTACTACTATCATCATTTTAAGGATAACTGCGCCACCCGGATTCGGGATATTATCGATCTTGCCACCGACGGCCAGTTCAAAGAGGCCTTTGGCGAAGCTCCGGGGCGCTATACCCTGCGGCAGCATGTCAGGCGGCATACCTGGTTCAGCCCCTTTTTCGATTGGCTCCTCAATTTCCTGATGGGGCAGGATATTGATACCTCCATTACGGTGTGGGATGAGATGTTCCTTCCCCAGGAGATTGGTAACCGGATGTTGTACTTCCGCTACACCGATGTTTTCGGGGCGGAGCGGGACCTGGTGAGTTCCGTGGAGGTTCTGAACCGGGCGATAAACCGGCCCCAGGTGCTGGAAGTTCCCCGGAAACAATGGCCCAGGGAATTGATCCTGGGGGTGGGGATTGGAGTTCTGCTCTGGATCTTCTACGGGATACGCTTGAAGGATGAAAAAACCGGACGCATCCTCCTGGGGATCTCCCAAAGCATCCTGGGCTTTTTCTTCGGCGGCGCTGGGTTGGTCCTCCTGTTTATGACCTTCTTCACCAACCACGATTATACCTACCATAATAGTAATATCATCTTTATTAACCCCCTGCTTCTCGCCGCGGTTCCCCTGGGGCTGATGATGGCCCGAAGGGAGAGGAAGGGCTCTTGGGGGGATTGGAGAAGCTCCCGGAATAAGAAGAGCCCCAGCGCCGAAAGGCTTTTGGGGATACTCTGGGCCTATGTATTCCTGGGGGGTATTGCCACCATGGGGATAAAACTCCTCCCCTGGTTTTACCAGCAGAACCAGGTAACCCAGGCGCTGGTGCTGCCCTTCGCCCTAACCTTGAGTATCCTTCCCATCATATGGAGGCGGCGAAGGTCCTGAGTTCCCCCAGGTCGAGCATGTGGGCCGCGTACTGTTTCACCAGCAGCGTGGGGGGTAAGAGGTAGTCGTATTTATCGATCCAGGGGATTGCCTGTTCCGGCAGTTTCCACTCATATCCCTTGCCGTCCAAAGGAGCCGGTTTATCGAGAATTTTTGCTCCTTTATGGAGCAAAAATTCACAAGTCCGACAGGCTCCTAGTTCATCACGGCCACAGGATTTACGGTTATACCGTTTTTATACACGGTAAAGTGGAGATGGGGCCCGGTACTCTGGCCCGTGCTGCCCACATCACCGATATGATCCCCTGCCCTGACATAGGCGCCGGACTTAACCCGCACAACGCTCAAGTGGGCGTAAAGGGAACGGTACCCCGAATGGTGGGTGATAACCACGAAATTCCCCGATGTCTCGTTGTACCCTACGGTACTTACCCGGCCTACCATGCCGGCCCGCACGGCCGTACCCATGGCGGCGCCGATATCCAGTCCGGTGTGGAACTGGCGGGCCCCGCCAAAAGGGCTTGTCCGGTAACCGTACCGGGAGGTGATATACCCCCGCACGGGCCAGATGAAGAGATCCCCGTTAATTTCCTGAAGATCCGACAAATTCAGTTTAGCCCCCGGAAGAAACAGGGAAGAACCGGCCTTCACCTTTTCCGAAAAAAGTTCATTCGCCGTTTGAACGGAGGCAACCTCAACCTCGTACTTTTGCGCAATAGACGAGAGGCTTTCACCGCTTTTTACCTTGTATAAAATGCCATCCTGGTTGGGAATTTTGAGAACCTGGCCAATCTGAAGGAGTCTGGAATTTCTGATGCTGTTCAGAGAGAAGATGGTATCCTGATTAAGACCGAAATTTCCCGCAATCTGTCCAATAGTATCCCCCTGTTCCACGGTATAGGAGGTATATAGCAGCATTTGGGGCCTGGAATACTCCTTTGGCTCGGGAACGCCGGTAACCATGGCGGCCAACTCTACCGCGTCTTCATCCAGAGAAACGGCGATTTCCGAAGGCACTTCAGAAAAGGAAATACCGCCCATACCGTTGGAAAAGTCCATATCGGAATCCGGGGGTGCAGAATCAACTTTTTTATGACCAGGGGAAGAAAAAATAAAGGAAAGAACCAAATATATAAAGGAATAGGCAAATAGTATTCTAAAAATCCGCCTGCCTCTCTTATTACTGGAGATCACCCCCACACCCCGCTTCAAAAAGATATTTCTCTGAAAAATTTATCGACCTCTTTTTACATTATAACCATAAAATAACCATAAGCAATTTACATTATCGGGCATTACCACAAAAAATCATTTTACCCCTTTTTTAAAAATCTGACAAGTACTCGCGTATTAGCTGATTAAAGCGGAAAAACCCGCAAGGAGCCGCCGGGCTTCATGGGTTTTACCGGCCGGCTCATTGGGTCCCCCAGTATCCCCTCCTATAGCAGTCAAAACCTCCTGAGCTTCGGCAATCAGGGTTAAACCCTCCGTTTTCGCCTGTTCCAGGACCCCGGCCTTTTCAAATTCCCCGATAAGCTCCGCCACTTCAGGAACACCGGCGCCCCCTTCCCGGGCGGCTTTGAAACAACGCGCTACCAGGGGGAGTTTACCGGGGTTTTGGCGCATAAAAAGCAGAGCCGGGAGGCTCTTCTTCCCCTCCACAATATCATCCCCCCGCTTTTTACCCGGAATTCCGGCGGAAAGGTTCTTCACATCGTCCAGGATCTGAAACCCAACGCCCAGTTTTTCCGCCGCTTCTCCCACCAGATCCGCCAAAGCTTCTGTTTTTTCCCGGAGAAGCTCCTCCGCCGGGCAGACGCCGTCCCGGCAGGCAATGCCGGTATACACCCCCAGCACCGCGGCCAAACGGGCCAGGGCGCCGGTCTTGAGCCGGCACATCAGGGCATATTCCTCAGGGCTTGGAAGGGCTTCGAAATGACGGTGCCAGTAGATGTCCATGGCCTGGCCCAGGTGGAGACGCCGCATATGCTCCCCCCAGACAGCGTAGGCCTTGTTCTTCAGTTCCAAAACGGCATCCCAGGAATCGATACAAACGAGAGGCAAAAAATAGAGAAAACACCCGCTGTTAATAGCCGTATCGGTTCCAAAAAGAATATGGGATGCAGGTTTCCCCCGGCGCTCATCAGAATTATCTTCGATATCGTCATGGATAAGGCTGGCATTATGGGGCAGTTCCACCAGGGGAACCAGGCTGAAGGCGGCATCCCCCCCGCCGAGGGCTTCGCAGATCAGGGTGAGGAGCAGCGGCCGCCAGCGTTTTCCCCCGCGGCTTACCATGTCCCACCCCGGCCCGGTAAGGGATTGGGCCAGATCCGCGCCTGCCCCCCGGGCCCGGCCGGTAAAGGCCGCGTTCATCCAGGAGGCGTCCGGAAACCGGGGCAATACGGAGGAGAGGCGCCCTTCAATTTTTTCAAGCCGTTTACTATACTGGACATCCATGCCGGTATTGTACACAAGGCAGGGTCCGGCGATAAGCCCTAGTACTAGTAGAGGTGGTTTCTATGGCTAAGGTGGATTACACAAAGCCCGATTTCTGGGCCCTCAAGGCGCAAAAAGAGCGCTACCCCGCCCGTTCGGTGTATAAGCTCGCGGAACTCACCGAAAAATTCCCCCTCCTCCCCAGGGATCTCCATACCTGCAAAGTCCTGGACCTGGGGGCAGCCCCGGGAAGCTGGAGCCTCTTCCTGCTCCGGAAATTCAAGGGCCGGGGGTTCTTGGCCTCGGCGGATCTTGTCCCCCTTTCCCGCCGCGATGATCAGGGCCTTTTCGACGGTAAAAACTTTTTTTTCCTCCAGGGGGATCTTACCCTGGCTGAGAACCGGGATGCCCTTACTACAAAGGGCCCCTACAACCTGCTCATAAGCGACGCCGCCCCAGCCACGAGCGGCAACCGTTCGGTAGATACCCTGCGCTCCCTTGCACTGGCGGAAGAAGTACTGCGCTACGCCGAAACAGCCCTGGCAGGGGGGGGCAATATGGCAGTAAAAGTATTCCAGGGCGGAGATACGGCGGCGCTGCTCAAACGGATACGGGAACTGTTCAAAACCGGGAAGAGCTTTAAGCCCGAAGCCTGCAGGCCGGGTTCTTTCGAGACCTACTACGTGGGCTTGGAGAAGAAGTAAAAGGCCCATTCTTCTTCAAAATAATCGTAAAAATATTACTGAAAAATTAAATGAAGTATATACCGGCGATTATTATGGAGAATTTGAATCTATTGCCAACGCGGGTCTTGAAAGTATTAGGGATGTGACTAAAAATGACACGTGGTGAAATATGGTGGGCGGACTTTGGTCTCCCTGATGGAAGGGAAGGCGGACTAAAGTCCGATGGTTTCAGGAGGCCTGTTCTTATAGTTCAAGATGATGCTTTTAATGAAAGTAGAATTAAGACTATTGTTGTATTACCATTAACGGGCAATTTACGGTTATTGGATGCTCCTGGAAATGTACTTGTAAATAAAAAAGAATCAAGACTGGCTGAAGATTCTGTAATAATTGTTGCGCAGTTTTATGCGTTAGACAGGCAAAAATTTATTGAGAAAGCATCGAAAGTAAAAAGAGAAACAATGGAAAAAGTAGAGAATGGAATGATGTTGGTTCTTGGAATAAATAAATAGGTAAACGCACATGGTACTTGGCACGGCCCCTTTATACTGTCACAGACTCGGATTGAAAAGGC
>JAITNM010000159.1 GCA_031290475.1 Treponema sp.
TCATGGAACCAACCGAAAGATCGATGCCCCCGGAAATGATGACAAAGGTCAGGCCCAGGGCGATGATCCCCGTATAGGACTGCATACGGATGATGTTCATGATATTGGTCGGGGGGTAAATAAACCTCGGCCAGCCGATGACGGTAGCAAGAAGAAAAAGCAGAATAAACCCGATTCCCGTGGAATGTTCGTTCCACTTAAAGGTTTTAAAAAAATTCTGAACGCCCGCCGCGGCGCCTGTTGACGTATCGCTCATCAGCTTTGACTCCCCTTAATTCAAGTCTGTCCATAAAGTAACATCGGACCGAAGGTCCGCGCTTTATGGACAGACACTAATTCCTGTCGCGTGGAACATTATTTCTTCTTCGTTGATGTGGCTCCCCTCAAGACAGCCCGCCACAGACCCTTCCTTCATCACATAGACCCTGCTGCAAAGCCCGATGATCTCCTCAAGCTCTGATGAGATGACCCAGCAGGATATGCCCTGTTCCGCCAGTTGGTGAACAAATTCGTAGATCTCCTGCTTGGCATTTACGTCTATACCACGGGTCGGCTCATCAAGAATCAAAATCGAAGGTTTGGTGTCAAGCCAGCGGGAAAGGTAGATCTTCTGCTGATTGCCCCCGGAGAGGTAGCGCAGGGCCAGCTTGTAGGAAGCCGCGGCGATGCGGAAGGTTTTGATGTATTCCTTTGTTTTTTCCAGCTCCGCCTTTTTATTGATAAACATCCCCCGCAAATATTCCTTAAGAGAAATCAGGGTTATATTCTGGGGCAGATTGAAGCCCTGCACAATACCCTTTCCCTGCCTGTCCTCACTGAGATAACCCAATCCCAGTTCCACCGCGGCGGCGGGTTTTTTAATCTGCACCGCATTTTTGCGAGCGCCCTTATCCGCCAGGCTGATGATTCCGGCGCTGATCTGCCGCAGACCCATCACCGCCTCCGCAAGCTCCGTGCGGCCTGAGCCGACAAGTCCCGCGAAACCGAGAATCTCCCCCTTGCGCAGGGAAAAGGAAACGTTATTCAAAAGGCCCTTTATCGAAAGGTCCTTTACATCCAGGACTACCGTATCCGCGGCGCGGTTTATTTTTGGCGGGAATATCTGCCGGAAGTCCGTGCGGCCAATCATCTTCCGGGCGATGTCCTCCTCGTTCACCTGGGAAACCTCATCAACACTGATGAGGTTTCCGTCCCTAAGCACCGTCACCCGGTTGCAGATCGCCTTGATCTCCCCCAGCTTGTGGGACACGAAGATCATGGTAACGCCCTGGTTTTTGAGGTCCCTCATCAGGTTAAAGAGGGTTTCCACTTCGTGGCCCGTAAGGGTAGTGGTAGGCTCGTCCATGATGAGGAGTTTTGAATGAAGCATCAGGGCTTTGGAAATTTCCACCATCTGTTTTTCCGCCACCGAAAGCCTGCTCACCAGATGGTTCACCCCCACGGGCATCCTGAGTTCCTCAAGCTGCTTCGCCGCAAGCCGCCGCATTTTCGGCTTGTCCAGCAGGCCCGATTTGAGGCGGAATTCATTTCCCAAAAAAATATTTTCGTATACCGTCAGGGTATTGATAAGGTTAAATTCCTGGGGAACCATGGAAATACCCAGTTTCTTGGCGGTAATGTAATCGGGAATCGCCGCCGGCTTACCCTGGATACGCAGAGACCCCGAGCTGGGCTGATACACCCCGCAAATAATCTTGATGAGCGTGGATTTACCGGCGCCGTTCTCCCCGATAAGCCCCATGATCTCTCCCCTGCCTATGCCGACGGAAACATCATTCAGGACCCGCACCCCGGAGAATTCTTTTGAGATCTTTTCAATACCCAGTATTTCTTCCATGGACACTTTATCACGAAGATTTCAGCGCGTCGTCAAAGGCTATATTGGAAGGCGCAAAGTCCGCCTTTCGCACAAACTCGCAGGCTTCTTTGGCGCCGTATTCCCGTTCCATGCCCGAATCTTCCCATTCCACAGAAAGGGGACCCTTGTAGTCCATGGCATTGAGTTCCCGGATGATGTTTTCAAAATCCACATCCCCGTGTCCCAGGGAACGGAAGTTCCAGCCCCGCCTGGTGTCGCCGAAGGTAAGGTGGGAACCGAGGATGCCCGCCTTGCCGTCCAGGGTAACCGCCGCGTCCTTCATGTGCACATGGTAGATCCTGCTTGCGAAATCCCGGAGGAATATATGGGGGGTAACTCCCTGCCAGATCAAGTGGGAAGGATCGAAGTTGAAACCCAGGGTCTCACGGTTCTTGAATTCCTTGAGCAGCCGTTCCGAGGTATAGTAATCGAAGGCGATTTCTGTGGGATGTACTTCCAGGGCAAACTTGATACCGTGTTTATCAAATTCGTCAAAAATGGGGGTCCACAGTTTTACGATTTCCTGGAACGCGTCGTTGATCATCTGATCGGTGGTCTGGGGGAAGGAGTACCAGTACTTCCATACCGGGCTGCCCATAAAGCCGGTTACTACCTTTACACCAAGGTTCTTGGCGGCAAGGGCCGCGTACTTCATGTATTCAATACCCCAGGCGCGGATTTTATCCGGCTGGCCCGCATATTCCGGCGGGGCAAAACCGTCAAGCCGGGGGTCCCAGAGATCCCCCACGCACTGGCCTACAAGGTGGGTCCCGATTGCCCAAACCCTAAGCCCGTTCTTATTCAGAATGGCCTTGCGGTCTTCCGCGTATTTGGGATCCGTAGCCGCTTTTTTAAGATCCAGGTGATCCCCCCAGCAGGCAATTTCTATCCCGTCGTACCCAAAGGATTTGACCTTTTGGCACAAAACCTCAAAGGGCAGATCCGCCCATTGTCCTGAGAAAATAGTAACCGGCCTCGACATAATAACCTCCATAAAAAGATAAATCTCAAGGTTGGAATCCCAAAACCCAGTTAGTTTTGTGCCAACCTCTTGCGCGCTATCTACTTGAAATCCACCCAGACCGCGCCTTTCTGGGAACTTTCCACACACTTCCCAATGAATTTGACGCCGTCGATTCCCATTTCTACATCCGGAAAGTCCAGATCCGCTTCCGTAAGTTTTTCACCTGCCTTCTTTTTGAGCAGGGCGTTGATATAGGTTTTGTACACATTTCCAAAAGCTTCAAAATAACCTTCCGGATGCCCCGAAGGAATTCGGGAGTAGGATTGGGCATGGGACGCAAAGGGATCCCTTCCCCGTGAAAGAACCGCCTTGGGTTCGCCCAGCTTAAATACTTCAAGGTAATTCGGGGCTTCCTGATTCCATTGAATCGTCCCCTTGGAACCGAATATCCGGACCTTAAGGCCGTTGTCATAACCTATCGCTATCTGGCTGGACCAGTATACCCCTTTCGCCCCGCCTTCATATTCAACGAGCACCGTGGAGTTATCGTCCAGAACCCTGCCTTCCACAATCTTGTCCAGCCGGGCGCAGAGCGATTTGATC
>JAITNM010000205.1 GCA_031290475.1 Treponema sp.
CGGATGTTGACGATAGGGAAACCGATAAGGCTCCCCCGCTTGACCGCCTCTTTGAAGCCCTTATCGCAGCTCGGTACATAATCGGTGGGGATGGCCCCTCCCTTGATCATGTCCACGAACTCGTAGTCGCCTCCGCCGAAGGGTTCCATGTAACCTGCCACCCGCCCGTACTGGCCGGAACCGCCGGTCTGCTTTTTGTGGGTGTAATTGTACTCGGAACGCTGGGCGATGGTTTCGCGGTACGCCACCTGGGGCATGCCGGTTTCAACCTCGCACTTGTACTCCCGCCTCATGCGTTCGATGTATACTTCCAGGTGCAGCTCGCCCATACCCTGGATGATGGTCTGATTGGACTCGGCGTCCACAAAGGTACGGAAGGTAGGATCTTCCTTGGTAAAGCGGTTCAGGGCCTTGGCCAGCTGGTCCGCTGATTTCTTATCCGTGGGGTCAATAGCCAGAGAGATAACCGGTTCGGGCACGTACATCGAGGTCATGGCGTAGTTGAGCCCGCCGCCGCAGAAGGTATCCCCGGAAGCGCAGTCGATCCCGAAAAGGGCCACAATGTCACCGGGCGACCCCTCGGTAATATCCTCCATATTATCCGAGTGCATACGCACCAGGCGGCCGACCTTGAACTTCTTCCGCGCCCGGGTATTGATGAGTTCATCACCCTTCTTCAGGGAGCCCTGGTAGATCCGCACATAGGTAAGCTGCCCATACTGGCCGTCTTCAAGCTTAAAGCCCAGGGCTACGGTGGGGCTCTTTTCGTCCGCCTTAAGTTCTTTTTGCTCCTCGTTATGGTCCAGATCCAGGGCGTAGTTCTTTACTTCCGTTGGATCCGGAAGGTAGTTGGTTACCCCTTCCAGGAGGCACTGGATACCCTTGTTTTTGTAAGCCGAACCCACCATTACCGGCACGAACTGCTCCACCAGGGTTCCCCTGCGGATAGCCCTATGGATGAGTTCTTCGGGGATGGCCCCGCCCCCCAAATAAAGCTCCGCGAGCTCGTCGCTGAACAGGGAAACCGCGTCGATAAGTTCTTCCCGGTACTTCTCCGAATCCGCTTTAAGGTGGGCGGGAATTTCCGCAAAGCGGAGTTCCGTACCCTGATCGCCATCAAAGTAGATTGCCTTCATGGTGACCAGGTCCACCACACCCTCAAGCTTGTCCTCAAGCCCGATGGGAAGCTGGATGAGTACCGCGTTGAGCCCCAGTTTTTCCCGGAGCTGCATCCGTACTTTAAAGGGATTTGCCCCGGTACGGTCGCACTTGTTTACAAAGGCGATCCGGGGTACATGGTAGCGCTTAAGCTGCCTGTCCACGGTGATGGACTGGGACTGAACCCCGCCCACGGCACAGAGCACGAGGATTGCCCCATCCAATACCCTGAGGGACCGCTCCACCTCGATGGTAAAGTCAACGTGTCCCGGTGTGTCGATCAGATTGATAGTATGGCCTTTCCATTCAACCTGAGTCGCCGCAGACTGGATAGTGATGCCCCTTTCCCGTTCAAGTTCCATGTGGTCCATGGTGGCGCCTACTCCGTCCCTCCCCCGAACCTCGTGAATTGCGTGGATCTTGTTACTGTAGAACAGAATACGTTCGGAAAGAGTAGTCTTTCCGGAATCGATATGTGCGCTGATACCAATGTTCCGCATCTTGAAAATGTCGATGCCCATATATAGTTACTCCTTAATATTTACGGAAAGATACGCATATAATGTGACAATATAGCAAGCTTTGCAAGAAGTTTCAACGGGCGGCCGGCAATTCTGAGACGCCTTTCCTTGAATTGTTGTCTAAAAAAGGGGGCAAAGAGCGGGATTTCTCAAAATATCAGATTTTGAAAAACCCCGAACTACCGGCCCTTAAAGCTTAAACAACAACTCTTCGTAACCGGGGAAGGGCCAGGACGCTTTAGCGACCAGTTTTTCAAGGGCATCGACCTTGGAACGGACCGCGTCCATGTCTGCTTTTACCTTCTCGTTGTACGCCTTCGCCTGGGCAAAGGGATCTTCGATACCCTGGGCTTCGGCAAGGACCGTTTCCAGCTTGGCGGTTTCGTCGTAGAGCTCGGTGGAGAGGTCGGCGATCCGCTTGGCCCGCTTGGCTTGGGAAGCGTTATTGGCGCCGATGGAGGCCAGGGCGGCGGCATCGCCTGCCAAGGCGCCGGCGTAGGAAGTCGCCGCCGGGAAGATGTAACGCCGGGCAAGGTCGATAATGGTCCCCGCTTCGATGTTGATCTGCTTGGAGTATTTTTCCAGGTAGATATGATAGCGGCTTTCCAGCTCTTCTTTGGTCAGCACCTGGTGCGCCTCGAAAAGGGAAACGGTCTCGCTCCGGGTCAGAACCGAGAGGGCATCGGGGGCGCTCTTTACGTTAGGCAGTCCCCGGCGTTCCGCTTCGTGAACCCATTCATCGGAATAGCCGTTACCATTGAAGATAACCTTCTTGTGGGCCTTGTAGGATTCTTTAATGATGTTCTGGATGGCATCGTTTTTATTGGAAGACGCGTCTCCTTTAGAAGACTTTTCCAGTTTTTCCGCATATTCCGAGAGCACCTGGGCCACCGCCACGTTGAGGTAAGTATTAGGGGTAGCTATGGACTGGGAAGAACCGACCATGCGGAACTCGAATTTGTTCCCCGTAAAGGCAAAGGGGCTGGTGCGGTTCCGGTCGGAAACGTCTTTGGGTAAGGCCGGAAGACTGGAAACGCCGATCTTGATCCGGGCGTCGCTTTCGGTTTTCCCCCCGGCTTTACCTTCCGCAAT
This sequence comes from Treponema sp., assembly GCA_031290475.1. Lineage (GTDB taxonomy): Bacteria > Spirochaetota > Spirochaetia > Treponematales > Breznakiellaceae > JAITNM01. The sequence continues at coordinate 2,772 of JAITNM010000205.1, forward strand.
ATTATCCAGGATTTCAGTTAAGGGACTGCCGAAGAAAACAGAAATAATCGCCGGAGGAGCCTCATTAGCGCCCAGGCGGAATTCGTTGGCGCTGGTGGCGGTGGAAGAGCGGATCAGCAGGGCGTAACGATCCACCGCTTCAACCACTGCGGCGGCGAAGAGGAGAAACCGGGCATTGGATTCGGGATTGGCGCCGGGCTCCAAAAGGTTGATCCCGTCATCGGTGGCCATGGACCAGTTGTTGTGCTTACCGGAACCGTTAACCCCGGCAAAGGGTTTTTCGTGAAGCAGGGCTTCCATGCCGTGCCGGCGGGCCACACTGCGGAGGGTTTCCATCACCATCTGGTTTGCGTCGACCGCCGCGCTGCTGTTGGCGTAAATCGGCGCAATTTCGAACTGATTCGGGGCCACCTCGTTATGCTGGGTCTTGGCGGGAATCCCCACCTTCCACAGCTCATAGTTCAGTTCCCGCATAAAATCCGCAACCCGTTCTTTGATGGCGCCGAAGTAGTGATCCTCCATCTCCTGGCCTTTGGCCGGGAGGGCCCCGAACACCGTGCGGCCGGTGAGGATGAGGTCCGGGCGTTGGTCGTAGAATTCTTTATCAACCAGGAAGTATTCCTGTTCAGGGCCTACGGTGGTGAATACCCGCTTGCTGCCCTCATGCCCCAACGCGCGGAGTACCCGGACGGCCTGTTTGGAAAGGGCGTCGATGGATTTGAGGAGCGGCACTTTTTTGTCCAGGGCCTGGCCGTAATAGCTGATAAAGGCCGTGGGAATACAGAGGGTGGTACCGGTCTTGTCCTGTTTCAGGAAAGCGGGACTCGTTACATCCCAGGCGGTATAACCCCGGGCCTCAAAAGTGGCCCGCAGGCCTCCTGAAGGAAAAGACGAGGCATCGGGCTCGCCTTTGATGAGCTCCTTGCCGGAAAACTCCATAAGCACCTTACCGTCGCCGGTGGGGGAGATAAAGGCGTCATGCTTCTCAGCGGTAAGCCCGGTAAGGGGATGGAACCAGTGGGTGTAGTGGCTGGCGCCCTTTTCAATTGCCCAGTCCCGCATTGCCACGGCAACCACTTCCGCCACTTCCAGGGTTAGTTCCTTCTCACCGTTTTGGACCGCCACGATTTCTTTATAAATGCTCTTTGGCAGGCGTTCCCGCATCATCGCATTGGAAAAGGAATTGGAACCGTACAGCTCAGCGATAGGAGTTTTGGTAAAATCAACTCCCTCACCGCAGCAACCTTCATCACAACAACTCATAATATCCTCCATGGTAAATTATAAAAAACTAGCAAAATTCATGCCAAGATTAAACATAGGATATCAACAATTAAAAAAAACTGCTAATTCCTTGTACTTCAATGAATTACAGAACAAATACCCGCTGTGGATCAATCGTAAAACCAGTTATATCAGACATACATGAATGTAGCTTTCATTACGAATCCTACAAAAATGTAGCTCTCACAGGGATTCTCAGTTTGCACACCCTTGCTATACCCGGCAACTCATGATATAACTATGTGAGGCATGATCCCATGGTTATTAAAGCTATCGAGACTAAAAAAATAAAAATTAATTTGTACGGATCATTTACCGTAGCCTTTGGAACCTTTAATTCCGTAGAGAATGTCCTGGTAAAGATAACCACCGACGAAGGCATTATTGGGTTTGGGGAGGCCGCTCCTACCGGACCGGTTACCGGCGAAACCGCCGCCGGCGTCATTGCGGTTTTAGATCTCCTGCGGCCGGGCCTGGTGGGTAAAAACCCCCTCGCCCTGGATGAGATTCATGCCCTGATGGACGGGGCGTTCCATGAAAATCCCTCCGCAAAATGCGCCATTGATTTGGCCTGTTATGATATTATCGGAAAAGTTATGGGGAAACCGGTCTATCAGGTGCTTGGGGGCGGAAACGGGCTCGTATGGAATGATGTGACCATCGGCATCGCGGAACCGGAGGAAATGGCCCGGGAAGCCAAACATTATGCCCAGGATCTTGGGGTTCGGATTATCAAGGTAAAGGCGGGGCTCGATCCCTCTGCGGATATTCAGGCTTTGACCCTAATCCGCCGGGCGGTGGGAGACAAGGTCCGGCTGCGGGTTGACGCAAACCAGGGCTATACCCCGGCAACGGCGGCGGGGGCGCTGGAACCCTTTGCGTCCCTGGGGGTTGAGGCGGTGGAGCAGTGCCTTCCCGGTTGGGATATCGACGGAACCGCGCTGCTCCGCGCTAAAGCCCGGGGAATTGGTATTATGCTTGACGAATCCATCCATTCTCCCCGGGACGCGGCCCGCTCTTGCAAGGCCGGCGCGGCGGATATGATCAACATCAAACTGATGAAATGCGGCGGCCTTTACCCGGGAATTCAAATCAACGCTATCGCCGAAGCCTTTGGGGTAACCTGCATGGCCGGCTGCATGATTGAAACCCGGCTTGCTCTGACGGCGGCACTGAGCCTGGTCGCGGCGCGGCATAACATTACCGACGCTGACTGTGACAGTTTTCTTTTCTTTGACGAAGCCCAGGCCGGCGTAACCGGGGGCTTTACCGTGGAGGGGGATCAATTCCGCTTATCGGAAAAAGCCGGTTTTGGGGTTGAGGTCGATTTTTAATATCCGGTTACTATAAGGGTTTTACCCTATCTTGTTTTTTTTGGAGTGGATATGCCGATATTTACGAGTACCGAAACCCTGCTGCCCTTTATTATTATTATTGTGGCCTTTGCCCTGTGGGTGCAGAAATTCAAGTTCTTTAAAAGGCTTGGTCCTGCAATGTTCTGTGTTGTTGCGGGGATCATCTTTGGAAATTTACGGATCGTCCCTTCCTATGCGGATACCTATGGGACGCTTATGACCTACTGTGTTCCCCTCGCCACTTCGCTGTACCTGTTGAACATGGATATGTCACAGCTGCGGAAGATGAGCCGCCAGCCCTGGATAGCCATGGCCAGCGCGGTGTTCTGCGTAAGCCTCGTGTCGGTGGTATTCGGCTTGATTTTCGCGCCCAGGATTTTTGAAGGCTGGAAGCTTGCCGGGATGTTTGTGGGTACCTATACCGGCGGCAGCGCGAACCTCACGGCCATTGCGGTTGGTCTTGAAACCTCCGAAAATACCATCGCCATGGCTAATGCCGCGGATTATGTCGTTGGGATACCCTCTCTGATCCTTCTGTTTCTGGCGCCGGCCATCTACGCTTCTTCCCGGTGGTTTCAGCGTAAATGGCCCTACCGGTTTTCCCGGGAAGAATATAACGACGGCAGTTCGGGAGAATTACTGGGGGAAGAGAAATGGGGAATCGTGGACATTGCGATCCTCCTGGCCCTGGCCCTTGGTATCGTGGTCGTAGCCGTCGTGATTTCCATGCTTATCTTTCCCCAAAGTTTTATCAGTCCCGGCAGAATCCTTATGATCTCCACCTTGTCTTTGCTGGCGGCCCAGCTTCCGCCGGTCAAGAAACTGCGGGGCAATTTTCAACTGGGCCTTTTTTTCAGCCTGATCTTTCTGGTTATAGTGGGATTCATGGTGGATATCAATGCTTTTTTTGATTCCGCGGTTTCCATCACCCTTTACTGTTCCTGCATCATCCTGTTCAGCATCGTTTTGCATTTGATTCTGCTGCGCTTATTCAAAATAAAATATGAATACGCGATACTTTCCATAACCGGCGCTATTGCCGAAGGTACTACCGCGGCGCTGCTCGCCGCCGGGGCCGGCTGGAAAAAACTGGCCGGTATCGGCCTGCTCATGGGACTTGTCGGCGCCATGGTTGGTAACTATGCGGGTATTGCTATTGCCTATGTGGTTAAAGCCCTCATAGGGGCCTAAG
>JAITNM010000221.1 GCA_031290475.1 Treponema sp.
CTTGAAAACGTGATGATTCCCGGCTTTATTGCGGGAATGAAGAAAAAAGACGCTCTGGAAAAAGCCCGGGGTCTTCTCACGGACGTGCGCCTTGAGGAACGGCTCCACCACTATCCCTCGGAACTTTCCGGGGGGGAACGCCAGCGGGTGGCGGCGGCCAGGTCCATGATCAACAGCCCCGACCTGATCCTGGCCGATGAGCCTACCGGAAATCTGGACCCTTCCAACAGCGATTCTGTGGCGGAGCTCCTCTACTCCGCTTCGGAGAAATGGGGAAAAACGCTCATCGTGGTGACCCATGATGAGAAAGTGGCGGGCCGGGCCATGATCCGCTATACCCTGGAAGGGGGGGTGCTCCTTTGAGGGGAGGGGCGGAATTCTTTATCGCCCTGCGTTACCTCCTGGGAAGGGCCCGGGAAGGGGGCCGCTATCTTAAAGGCGCCGCCATGGGTATCGCCCTGTCCCTCATCCCCATAATGGTGACCCTCATCGTGGCGGACGGCATGATCCGGGGTATCACCGACCGGTATCTGGAACTTGGGACCGGGCACCTCCGCATCTACGATTATCTAAATGCCGGAGAAGTTTCCCCGGAGAATTTTCGGGAATTCTTAAACTTCCGGGGGATTTGGCGGGAACGGCAGGGCCTCGGCATCGTCATGGGGGGCAAGGGCAAGGCGGGGGCCACCATCCGGGCGGTGGAGAGCGGTTTCTGGACCGATCCGGGGAGCGCCCTTTTTCTCAAAACCTTGGAGGGGAGTACGGAACTGGAAGAGCCGGATCAGGTACTCCTGGGAGAGGAGCTTGCCCGTTCCATAGGGGCGGAGGTGGGGAAAAGGGTATACATTATGAGTATCCGCGTCTCCCCATCAGGCCAGAGCATCCCCCGTACTTTGCCGTACACGGTTCAGGGCATTGTCTCTTCAGGCTACCGGGAACTGGACGCCCTCTGGTGCCTTATGAGTTATGAGGGGGGGGGACGTATCCTTGATCCCGAACTTTCAAGCGATTATCTCACGGTAAAGATCGACGATCCCTATGACAAGGCTGAAGAGACCGCCCGGCTTATACGAAGGGCGTTGGGACCTGGTTTTGCCGTTTATAGCTGGAAGGATCTTCAGCGTTCCCAGTACAGTTCCTATGAATCAACCAGGCAGCTTTTGCTTTTCATCATGGCCCTCATTGTGGTAGTAGCGGCGGTGAACGTCTCCTCAGCCACTTCCATGCTGGTCTTTGAAAGGCAGCGGGACATAGCGGTCCTCAAGGCCGCGGGAGCCGGCCCTGCCTCTACCACCAGGATCTTCCTCTGCGCCGGCTTCCTGACCGGTCTTGCGGGGGCCATACCGGGCGCTCTGCTGGGGCTCCTCATCGGCTTTTTTATCAACCCCCTGATCCGCGGTCTGGAGCATGTTTTGAGTTTCTTCTCAGGTTTGTTCAGAGGAGGGGAGGTGAAGATCCTGGACCCCGGCTATTATCTTGAAAAAATTCCCGTTATTATCCACTGGAAAACCGTGTTTCTCATCCTGCTTTTTACCGTGCTTTGCTCCGTTCTGGCTTCCTGGGCGCCTTCCCGCCGGGCGGGCAAGATCAAGCCAATAGAATTACTGCGTAAGTTTTGATATTTTCCGCCCCTTCCTTGTAAGCCGCCTATGCTTTGTTGTACAATAAGGGGGGAGGCTTTTTTTGTTTAGAGGTTTAACTCAAAGGGCGCAGCGCATATTAACTATAGATGCCCAGGAAGAGGCGCGGCGTTTCAATTCGGATCAGCTTTTGCCGGAACATACCATTGTAGCCCTCCTAAAAGACGGCGGCGGAGTAGCCTGCAAGGCCCTTAAATTTCTCAGGATCGATATTCTGGAATTCCGCCATTCCATCGAAAATGAAATTCCCACCCTGCCCGGCGCCCTGGTTTTTGGCGATGTTCCCCCTTCAAAGCGGACCAGGATCATGCTGGAAAATGCCGCTGAAGAAGCCCGTTCCATGGGAAGCGAGTTTATCGGTACCGAGCATATCCTCTTTGCCGCCATGCGTGAACAGGATTCGCCGGTCCAAACCTACCTTTCCCAGCGTACCGTGGATACCGACATGCTCCGGGTGGTGGTGGAGACTTCCTTTACCCATGGGGACCCTTCCCGGCGGGAGGAAGAATTTATCGCCTCTGACGGTTACCAGTCATATATGTTCAACCGGAAGGATATGGTTCCGGAATTTGATAAGATACCGGGCAAGGGCGATGATTTTAAACCCCGCCAGAACCGGGTAAAGGTCCAGAATTATTTTTCCGCAACCCCCGCGCTGGATGAATACTCCCGGGACCTTACCGCCCTGGCCAAGGCGGGGAAACTTGATCCGGTCATAGGCCGGAAGCGGGAAATAGAACGGGCTATCCGCATATTAGCCCGGCGCACCAAGAACAACCCTGTTCTCGTAGGGGAGCCCGGGGTGGGGAAAACCGCCATTGTGGAAGGTTTGGCCCGGCTTTTTGTGAGTGACGAGATCCCCGAAGCCCTCTCGGGAAAGCGCATTCTGTCCCTGGACATGGGTTCTGTGGTGGCGGGAACCAAGTACCGCGGAGAATTCGAAGAACGGCTCAAGAAGATAATGAAAGAGATCCTCCAGGCGGGGAATATAATCCTCTTTATAGACGAGATCCACACCATCATCGGCGCCGGCGGGGCTGAAGGTACCATCGACGCTTCAAATATGCTCAAGCCCGCCCTGTCCCGGGGAGAAGTTCAGTGTATCGGCGCCACAACCCTTTCGGAGTACCGGAAACATTTTGAAAAGGACGCCGCCCTTGAACGGCGGTTCCAGGGGATTTTGGTAGAAGAGCCGAGCCTGGAAGAAACCTGCGAAATTCTCAGGGGGATACAGAGGAATTACGAGGAGCACCACCGGGTACGTTACACCCGGGAGGCGGTAGAATCCGCCGCAAAGCTGGCCCACCGGTACGTTTCGGGCCGTTTTATGCCCGATAAGGCAATCGACCTCATGGACGAGGCGGGGGCCATGCGGAAGCTCGAAATGGATGTCCAGCCCCCGGAGGTAAACGATATTGAGGCTGAGATCCAGATCCTCTTAAAAGAGAAGGGGTCCCTCCTTTCCACCCAGGACTATGAGCAGGCCGCGGAAGTCAGGCATAGGGTGCGCTACCTCCGCAGCCGCCTGGAAGCGGTGCGGGAGGCCTGGGAACGCCGTTCCCGGGACAGCGCCGTAATGGTAAACGAAGAGGATATACGGCGGGTAGTGTCCGAAACGACCGGGGTTCCCCTTATCCATATTGCGGAACACGAATCCAAGCGGCTTTTGCGTATTGAGGAAGAGCTCCACCGGGCGGTGGTAGGCCAGGAGGATGCGGTAAAACGGATCGCCTCGGCCATCAGAAGATCCAGGGCGGGAATTTCATCCCCCAAACGGCCCCTGGGTTCCTTCATTTTCCTCGGGCCTACCGGGGTGGGGAAGACCCTGCTTGCCAAGCGTCTTGCCGCATACCTTTCAGGCTCCGAAGAAGGCCTGGTCCGTATTGATATGTCCGACTTCATGGAAAAGCACAACGCGTCCCGGCTTGTGGGCGCGCCCCCGGGCTATGTCGGTTATGAGGAAGGGGGCGTATTGACCGAGAAAATACGCCGGAATCCCTACCGGGTAGTGCTCTTCGACGAAATTGAGAAAGCCCACCATGACGTGTTTAATTTACTCTTGCAGGTGCTGGAAGAGGGAGAACTTAAGGACAACCTGGGCCACACGGTCAGTTTCCGGAATACGGTGATCATCATGACCAGTAACGCGGGGGTGCGGGAAATTTCCCGGGATTCCAGGCTGGGCTTCGGTCAGGGAACGGGGATCTTTTCTGTTGAGGAGATCCGGACCTCCGCCCTTTCGGAACTGCGCCGTCTCTTCAACCCGGAATTCATAAACCGGGTGGATGATGTGGTGGTTTTCCACGCCCTGAACGAAAAGCAGATAGAGGCGATTCTGGATCTGGAAATAGCCGAGCTTTCGTCCCGCCTCGCGGAACAGGGCTACGCCATCCGCCTTTCTCCCGGGGTGCGAAGACTGCTTATTGAAAAGGGCTGGGACCCCAAATACGGCGGGAGGCCCTTAAGGCGGGCCATCCAAAAAGAGCTGGAAGATCCCCTGGCGGCATTGATCTTAAATGATGAGTACCAGAGGGGCGCCCTCTTCTTTGCCGACTGCCGTAATAAAAAGATAGTCCTGCGTCCCCGGCCGGCGGAAAAACCCGCCGCCCCGGAACTCGTCCCGGTTCCCTAGCTTATTTGGGCATTTTGGGTCTTCATTGCCGCGAACCGCCCCGTGCTGCCGGGAGAATCGTGTAAGAAAAGCGGGCCGTGGCAACCAGCGCGGCGGGACCGGCCGACCGGCTGCCACCCTGGTATTGCAGCCCCCGGAGCGCCAGCTCTATAGCGGA
>JAITNM010000028.1 GCA_031290475.1 Treponema sp.
AGGCTTTTTTATGCCGGTTTTTACCAGGAGGGTTAAACAGAGCGGATCGGCGCCGGTAAGATCCCGGTATACATTCTCCCCCAGGTATAAAAAGCTGCCCACGTAGTTTTCCGTAATTCCCGTAATGGTAAGATCCCTCCGGTTCCCCGATGAGTCTTCAACAGTAATACTATCACCATCTTTTAGATTGAGCAGTTCCGCTGTTTTTTCTGTAACAACCGCGGAATCGGCGTTAAAATCGACAGCCTTGCCTAAACGCCGGTTTTTAAGGCTGATAAACTCCCCAAGGCGGGAACTTAGGGGCTTTCCGGGCCGGGAGGCTCCTATGCGTATTTCACCCTCCCCTGGGGCAACGATCTGGACGCCATACCGTTCCCTGCCGCTTACCAGGTAGCCCTGTTCAAAACGGACGGGGAGCATGGGTTTTCCTCCCCCTTGTTCTAGAAATTCCAGCAAGGATTCATCCTCCTCCCAGTTTTCCCGCATCTCCATTCTGAGATCGTATTTCAGGACCTGTGAAAACTGGGTCCGGGCTATATCAACCATGGAGTCCCGGAGACCAAAGCCGGTGAGCATGAGGGCAGTGCACCCTGAGATTCCCGTGATAGTCATAAAAAAGTGTTTCTTGTACCGCAGAAGATTACGGGCGCTCACCTTGTAGGTAAATTTCATGGGCGCCCAGAGGAACGTGATCCGTTCCAGGAAGATCCGCTTCCCCGGTTTAGGGGCGCGGGGCAGCATCAGCGCCGCGGGCTTTTCCCGGAGAGAGGCGTAGCAGGCCGCGATGGTGGCCCCCATGATGGCGGTCAGTACCAGGCCGCAGGCGATAAGCCCGAAATGCCAGTTAAACAAAGTCACCAGCGGGGGCAGGTGGTACCTGGTGCCAAAGGCGCGGTAGATGATAATGGGAAGCAGGCGAAACCCCAAAACCATTCCTGCGGCGGAACCGAGGATCCCGGTAAGGCCGCAGTAAAAGAGGTACTTTGCCGCAATGTCCCGTTTTCTGTAACCCAGGGCTTTAAGGGTGCCGAACTGGGGCCGTTCTTCTTCAACCATCCGGGTCATGGTCGTAAGGGCTACCAACGCCGCTACCAGGAGAAAAAACAGGGGGAACACATTGGAAAGATCGGCGATCTTTTCCGAGTTCATGTTGTAGTTTATTGCTCCCACATTGGCGTTCCGGTCAAGGACGTACCATTTCCCCAAAGGTATTTCATAATCTTCAAATTTCCGTTTACCCTCGCCGATCTTCCGTTCCGCCTCCCCTAGCGCTTCTTCGGCCGTGAGCCGGCCCTCTTCGTATTCCCTTTGCCCCCTGGCAAGCTCCTCTTTCCCCAGGGCGAGCCGTTCCCTTCCCTTGACGATATCCGCCTCTCCCAGGAGCAGGGCTTCTTCAGCCTCAGTGAATTCCCTGTCCGCCCGGCGCCGCCCTTCCTCCAAAGCCCTTCTCCCCGAGAGTAGTTCCGCTGTTTTTTGATTCACCGTCAGGACCCCGGCTTCCCAGGCCGTCCAGGCGGCGTCAAATTGGGCCACCCCTTCCCTGGCCCTGGCGCTGGACATGCGCAGCCGGGAGTTGCGGGTTTTTTCCACCTCCGGCCGGGCGGCGTCAAGCCGGGCCTTTGCGTCCGCCAGGGCCTGCCGGGCTTGGACAATTTCACGCTCCCCCTCTCTTAAGGCCGCCTCATTGGTACGCAGTTCTTCTGTCACCTGCTTTTTTTCTTCCGCCAGGCGCTTCTTCCCCCGGATAATTTCATTTTCACCCTCAAGGAGTTCCTCTTCCCCTTCCTGTATCCCCCTGGCGGCTTCTTCCAGTCTGCGCCGGGCGGCCTCCAGTTCCGAAAGGGCCTTTTCACGGCCTTCCTGGTATTCCCTTTCCGCTTCTTCAAGCCGTTTCAGCGCCAGGTCTTTTATCTCCGCCTGTCGCGGGAAAGCTCGTGTTTCACCGGTCTCTTCAATTTTTTTCGCGGCCTCGTCCACCAGTTTCTGGTACGCTTCGGTAAAATTTTCTTTTTCCCGTGCCCCTTTTAGGGTGATAAAAAAGTCGGTGTACACGGGAAGCGCGTAGCATTCCTGCCGCACAAAAAGCACCGCGCCGAGCCTGCCGTCCCCCGCCCCGGAAGGTTCCCGCTCGTAAGAAATAAAAAGTGGGCTTTTTACGATGCCGGTAACGGTAAATTCCGTAACCCGGTAGGTTTCTCCCCCATCAAGACCGGTAACCCTATCGCTGTGTAAGTCCGTACCGGTAGCGTCCTCTTTTTCGGGCAGTATCTCCAGGCGGCTTCCCGGCAGGAATTCTTTGAGGTAGCCGCCTGCCTCTTGAACGAGGCACTCGCCGTCCCTTTCGGGCATCCTGCCCTTGACAAGCTCAAACCGGTTTATGGTCTCCTTTTCCAAAGCATGTTCCATGGGGAGACCGTATATCCGGGCCGTAAGGACTTCAACGGAGGATGTCTTTACCGGAACATCGGTAACAAAGGCGGGGAGTAGTTTTTCTACCACGCCGAGTTTTTCCAACGCTTCTTCATCATCACCGGTAAGTCCCGCCGTCCCTTTGATTAAAAGGTCCATCATACACCTTTCGTCAAAGTAGCGATCCATCGAAGCTTTCATATCCGGGGTGGTGGCCAGAAGACCGGAGAGGAACCCTACGCCCAGGGTGACGATGCCGAAAAGGGCGAAGAAACGGCCGAAACTGTCCCTGATTTCCCGGACAAAGGTTTTGAAATACGTTTTACCGAAAGAACGCATGATCACCACTCAATATTGTCGGCGCTTTCCGGCTGGTTGTTTTCTTCAATGCTGAGGACCTGGCCGTTCTTCATCTGGATAATCCGGTCGGCCATGCGGGAAATCGCGTGGTTGTGGGTAATAAGGATCACCGTTTTCCCCGTGTTCCGGGAACTTTCCCACAGGAGTTTTAATATGTGCTTGCCTGTGTTGTAATCCAGGGCTCCTGTAGGTTCGTCGCAGAGCAGTATTTTTGGATTCTTTGCCAATGCCCGGGCAATGGCGACCCGCTGCTGCTCACCGCCGGAAAGCTGGGCGGGGAAATTATTTATTCTCTGGGTAAGGCCGACCTCTTCAAGGGTTTTTCCGGGATCGTGGGGAAAACGGCAGATCTCCGAGGCGAGTTCCACATTCTCAAGGGCGGTGAGATTCTGTATCAGATTGTAGAATTGAAAAACAAAACCCACATCATAACGGCGGTAATCGGTAAGCTCCCTTTCGGAAAGGGAACTGATTTCCCGGCCCTCCAAAAAGATCCTCCCTTCATCACAGGAATCCATGCCTCCCAGCATATTGAGAAGGGTCGTTTTTCCCGCTCCCGAGGGTCCTAAAATAACACAAAATTCACTCTTTTCTATCGCAAAATTCATGTGGTCTATGGCGGTAATGGTATTATCACCGATGCGGTAACGCTTGCAGACATCATAAAATTCCACATAGGCCATACCCTATACTATACCCAGAAAGGGCGGCGCTTGTGTATCCCCCGCTTAAAAAGGTATACTGGCAGCCATGCTCCGGTATTTGGCTCCGGTATTTTTCATTATGCTCCTCTCGGTAAACCTCTTTGCCCAAACCGGAAGAGGCTCCGTTCCTCCTGATACCGGCAAAGCGCGGGAGGGGCCGGCCGGTTCAGACGCCGAAGCGGATCCGGAATCAGACGCCGAAGGGGATGCCTCCCGTGCCCGGGGCGGGCCTTTTCCCTTCGTACCGATCCTCGAAACCCTTCGGCGAGGGGCCGTTTCCTGGCGGCCTGACTGGCCGTTTTTCCTGCCCCAGGACGCCTTTGCGGTAAACGGCCCCCTTCCCCGGGAAATCAGGCTAATCCTTGGCGAGGAAGAGTATGCCCTGGTTTGGGACGAAAATCGCAGGCTCCTGGAATGTCCCCTTCTTTTTAACGGTAATTTTTGCCGCGCCGTCCTGAGCTACAATCCCCAGGGCATGGTTTCGCTCTTGTCCATCCAGGTTACTGAAACCCCTTCAGTCCTGCCCTTTGAGGGCCCTGCGGCGCCGGCGCCCCTTCCCCGGGCGGAGGCGCCGCAGGAAGGCCCGGATCAGGAGAGCCCGAAGGGGGAGGGGGAAACGTCCCGCTCTATAGAAATCGAATTTCTTGAATACGACGCCCTGGAAGCGGAATTTCCTTCCCTTCTCAGAATTAATTCAGGGGAAGGCTGGTTTTTTGTTGTCCTTGAGTATTCTTCCCTTCGAGCTTCAGAAACCTGGTACGATGCCGGGGGTAACGCCCTGGCGGTCCATAGTTACCGGTACTCCCCGGATGACGGGACCTTGCGGTTTGCGTCCTTCCAGGACTTGCTGGGCGGAGAAGAGGGGATGGAGGAATACTATTACGATAGCTGGGGGAATCTCAACGCCATTGAAAATGAAGGCGGATCCTCCCCCCGGAGCAGTTGCAGCGCCCTGTACCGCTCTTCCCAGCCCCGGTACTGGCGGTTTTCCCTCCCCGAGCCCTGGCGTTTCATGCTCCAATGGGATGAACAGGGTTTACTGGCGGGGATCAAAGGTTACCGCGGCGGCGAGGGAGGGGAGGGGGAAGCCGACGCGGATTGGGATTCCCGGTACGAGTATACCCTGGATGAATGGGGCAACTGGATTGAAAGGCGGGAACGGATCATGATCCGCCGGGGGGATTTTTTGATCCCTACGCCGGGAACCACGATCCATCGCCGTATAGACTAGAGACTCTTTCAAAGCCTCAGTTTTGAAAGAAGCTCGCTATTAAAGGGAATTTATGTCCACATCCACTGAATGGCGGGATATCAAATACCGGAAAATTCTTGAAGAGGAACTTTTGGGACTGGGCCGGCGTCGCGCTTCGGATCCTGACTGTACCGTAGAGGATCTGGAAGGCGTTCTGGAACACCTTTACATTATGGACGGCGCGGATTGGGCGGGAAGGGGGGAGGTGCAGGATATCACCCTCGCCGCTACCATAGCAGCCTATGAACGGTTTATTGCCCAGTGGAAGGCGGAAACCGGCGAAGGCAGCGCGTAACCGGGACTGTTTCGAAAAACTGATGTTTTGAAAATTCCGCCGGTTTTTTCGGCGTATCCCTAAGGAAGCACTGATTTATGCTCGATTGCATAAATCAGTGCTTCCCTAAAGTTTTTAAATTTTTTTGTTACCTTTTTTATCCACCTTTGTTATAAATTTAAACATGAAAATTGGATGTTCCGTTTTTCAAGTTAGTTTAATTTGGAAGCCGTTACAACCGATAGGCTATGTTTTTCTATTCCTCCTTCCCTTTTGATATGCCCCGGGGTTACTCCTTTCCCCGGGGCTTTTTTAGCGCTTACGCCGGACAAGCCGGCTTCGAAAAACTATTTAGAGGTGATTTATGGAATGGCGGGCAAGTCATATTTTAGTTAAGGATCGGCCCCTGGCGGAAGACATCCTCAGGCGGGTAAAACAGGGCGCCAGCTTTGAGTCCCTGGCGCGGGAGTATTCCACCTGTTCTTCGAAATCTTCCGGCGGTGATTTAGGCTGGTTCGGTTCGGGAAAGATGGTGGCGCCCTTCGAATCTGCGGTAAAACGCCTTTCCCCGGGGTCCGTGGGGGATGTAGTCCAGACCCAGTTCGGTTACCACATCATTAAGTGTACCGGCCGTAAAGACGCCTAGGAGTTTGTCGGGCTTTAGCCCTTCCAATAGAGAATTTTGCGATTTATCGCAAAATTCTACCTTGCAAACTCCCCAAGGAGCCGGTTTATCGTGGATTTTTGCGTTAGTTTTGGCGCAAAAATCCACAAGTCCGACAGGCTCCTAGGAGCCT
>JAITNM010000052.1 GCA_031290475.1 Treponema sp.
CCCAATACGGCAAGGAGCAGCCGGCTGTCGCCGGAGACAACCACCCGGGTAAAAATAAGACCGGTCACCGCGGGGGTCACCATGCCGAAGAGGGTCAATACCAGTTCGGCGAAGACAAACAAAAGGACATCCGGGGGGGACAAAAAACCAATAATATACCGTATCAGGTCCGGTATGCCGGCGGCCCTTTGGGGCAGGGGCTTGTAAAAGCAAAAGGCGTCCCGGCCGATTCCCCCGGCGCGGGCCCTGGTCACCCGTACCTTGCGGCCCATATCCTCATCGGTGTAGCAATACCCGGAAAAGCCGCGGGGGATAAGGGCCGCCGCCTTTCCATCTCTTTCCGCCAGGAGAGGGCCGATACAGTCCCGGCGCCAGTTTCCGGTAAGCTCCACCCGGCGTTTCAGGAGCCCTGCGGGACGGAGCATATAATCTAACTGATCCGGTATGTTCTCCAGATCCTCGGGAACCTCTACCGCTTCCGCATGATAATAGGCGAGTATTTCTCCCACCGCCCCCCGCATACGCCCGGCGTTTCCCCCGAACATCCGATATGCGGCCTTTTGCCCCATAACCGGCGCGGCGAGGTCGGCAAAAGCCCCGGCGAGCAGCTCTTCATCGTTGATCACCCGGGAATTAATTAATTCCTGAAACCAGCCCATACCCCCGCATCATAGGCCTTTTTCATCTGATTCGCAAGCGGCGGGCGTATATCCCTCTAAAAATTACTATCCACTTCATCAAAGTATTTCATCCTCATGGAAGGTATCGCCCGCTCTTTGATTGGCTTGGTAATCAGTCCGAACGTATACCCCACGCTCAAGGTAACCCAGGTCCGTTTGTATTCTTGAGGTGTACCATTGTAATCAAAAAACGAACCGGTCAGATCCGATGAAACCGCAATATCGACAAACAACACGCCGGGGCCCAAATGGGTTCCCCCTTCAAATCCCGCCCGCCATCCCAGGGAAAACGGGTTCTCTTTGTTTTTTTCATAAACATTTATAGGCAGTATATAATACGCCTGTGCATATAAACCCAAGGCTATGTTTTTCGGTTTCAAATTAAATTTTACCCCCAGCGGGATTGATATGGTTTGTGCCTTTAACGGAATATTCACGCGGTTCAAAAATGACCCGGCGATAGTGGGCGGCGAATTCACGTCTACGTAATTGACGCCGTCGTTATCAAATGTCGCGCCGGTCAATATGGATACGCTGAAATAATTTTTCGGCCACCAGTAGGAAATAAACTGGAATTCCAGCCGCGCCCCCACGTCAAAGGACCAGCCGATGGCGGGGTCATTTCTGAATTGACCATCCTCTTTTAGCTGGAAAAAACGGGCGCTCCCCCCGGTCAAAAGGCCCAAATACAGCCATTTATGTTTCCACCGGTAATCTTCGTCTTCGGGCATGGGTATATCCCTGGTATTGGCCGGGAACACGCTGGTTATCTGCCATACCAGATGGGGAATCGCGTCAAGAACTTGGCGCCTTTCGGTATAGGCGGTTGATACCGACACAAATTGAAAAGGGTTATGGTTGTCATCCAAAGCCCAGGCGGTTATCTCAAATATACGCTCTCCGGGCTCACCGCCCGGAAACCGTTGTATATCGTAGGTCAGTATGTATTTTGGATCGACCCCTGCGGGGATTTGGGCCCACGAGGGAGGCGTGGTCAAATTATCCACCGTATGGGTGCCGTAGACGCCGTATACCGTGCCCTGGAATTGTAATTCAATTAAAGCCATATCGTAACATTGGGCGGCTTCGTCCCGGTATTCCGGTCTTTGGGGGTTAAGGCCGGTAACAACATTATACGGCAGGGTAATTATGACCGGCCGGTTCGGATCCGATAAATTTATTTCCCGCCAGTCTTCTTCCACAGGGGCTCCGCTATCGGTAGCAAGAGAGCCTTCATCCTGTTCCTCCGCCTCCTGGGAAAAGACCCCGGAAGCAGAAAATGCCAATAACAGAGCGATTATAACCACAGCCTTTTTCATTTTTTCACTCTTCTTTTTATGGATAATTCTTAGGGTGATCCCTCTCTTCATATAAATCTAGAACATTTTTAACCTGTCTTCAAGTTTTTTTGTAAAAATTCTTCAAATTTCAGCAAATTTTTACATTTTGACTTTCTACTCCGTCGTGACAAGCCGCGTATAGAGCCCGTTACGGGCAAAAAGTTCCCCGTGGGTTCCCCGCTCCACGACCCTTCCCTTGTCCATAACGATAATCTCGCCGCAATCCCTGATAGTAGACAGCCGGTGGGCTACAAAAATACAGGTAATGTCCCTGTTCCGGATAGCCTCTACCACCTCATGTTCGGTCTTCGCGTCCAGGGCGGAGGTGGCTTCGTCCAGGATGATGATGGTGGGGTCCTGGGCCAAAAGCCGGGCAATTTCCAGGCGCTGCCGCTGTCCCCCGGAAAAATCCCTGCCTCCCTCAAGCATGGCGTAGTTATACCCCTTGTCCCGGAGCATCACATCCCCGTGGATTTGGGCATCCTTGGCCGCCAGGATCATCTCAAAGTCTTCAATGGATTTATCCCACATTTTAACATTGTTGGCAATAGTATCCCCAAAAATAGTAATATCCTGATCCACGACCGCCAGGGATCCGGTGACAAGCTCCCGGGGAATATTCTCCAGGGCTATGCCGTCAAAGCGGATTTCCCCGCTCCAGGGTTTGTAGAGCCCCGAGATGAGCTTTGCCAGGGTCGATTTTCCGCAGCCCGAAGGGCCGACAAAGGCCGCCGTGGCGCCCGGTTTCAGCTCCAGATCGAAATGTTCAATTAAAGGGGGCGCCAGTCTGGAATACCCAAAGGAAATGTCCCGCAGGGTAAGCGCTCCGGAAAGTTTTTGGTATTGCCTCTCTTTTTCGATCTTCCCGGTATGAACATCCTCAGGATACTTGAGGACATCTTCCACCCGTTCCATACTGGTCCGCATCTCCTGAATCCCCTGCCCCGCTTCTATCAGGGAATTAACCGGCGCCATAAAGGAGGCCATAAAGCCCTGAAAGGCCATGAACATACCAGCCGTAAAGCCGCCTTTGATGATCAGGAAGGCCCCCAGGCCCATAAGGGTCATTGAGGACAGGAGCTTCAATAAATAGGGTATGTTCCCCAGGAACTGGGAGATTTTGGTAAACTGTACCCACCGGGCGTTTGCCGACGCCTGAAACCCCGCCCACCGCTCAAAGAAACCGTTTTCCGCCCCCGCGGCCTTGAGGGTCTCTATCATATCTATACCCGTTACGGTGGCGCCTATGAGCTTCCCCGCGTCCCGGGCATAAACCCGGCTTACGGCGATCCGTTTTGCCGAGATAAACCGGGCCGCCCCTAAATCAAGCGCCATGGTTATCACACCGGCCATGGTAAGCAGGGGGCTGTAGCGGATCATCACCGTAAAGTAGAACACGAGCATGACAAAGTTAAGGAGCTGGGGCGCCATGGTCCGGAGCAGGGTAAAGGCGATCTTCTGATTCGAATTCTGCCGGGCGGCAATGTCTCCGGCCATGCGCTGGGAGAAAAATTCCAGGGGGAGGCGCAGGACATGCCATAAAAACTGCGCGTTGGCGGTGATGGCAAATTTGCCCTCGATTTTGAGGAAGTACAGGTTCTGCAGCAAATTGACGGCGATCCGGGAGAGGCCGGCCGCCAGCATC
This sequence comes from Treponema sp., assembly GCA_031290475.1. Taxonomy (GTDB): domain Bacteria; phylum Spirochaetota; class Spirochaetia; order Treponematales; family Breznakiellaceae; genus JAITNM01. The sequence continues at coordinate 3,666 of JAITNM010000052.1, forward strand.
CCTAAAAGCAGACCGTGGAGCCAAAGAGGGCTCTCGCCGGTAAGGATCCGGTCCATGAATATCCTGGAAAACACGGGATTGATAACCCCGATACAGGCGCTGATAATTCCGGTCAAGACCACAAAGATAAAGGGAAGGAACATTCCAAGCATCCGGGAACGGGCAAATTGGAGCACGCTCCTGGGCTTGCCGCCCCTGACAAAATCCGCCCCCGGTTCAAAGAGCAGGGCGACTCCGGTAAAGGATTTGTCAAATTCATCCCTGGGGATTTCCACGGCGCCCCGGGCGGGATCGTTGAGCAGGGCCTTGTTCCCCTTAAAGCCCCGAAACACCACAAAGTGGTTAAAATCCCAATGGATGATACAGGGCGGATCCACGGCTTTCAGGTCTTCCGGTTCCAGGCGGCAGCCCCAGGCGGTAAAACCGTGGTTCCGGGCGGCCGCCAGTATGTTTTTCGCGTTGGAACCGTCCCGGGATACGCCGCAGTCGCTTCGGACCTGTTCCAGGGGAACCCATTTGCCGTGATAGGCCATTATCATGGCCAGGGATGCGGCCCCGCATTCCAGGGCTTCCATCTGGATAACCTGGGGGCAGGTAACGTGTTTTTTTGCCATTCCATTTTTCCGGTATTGGGGTAACTATATCATAAAACGGCTCTCTAGGGCAACGCGGGCGCTTGTAATAATCATCTTCCACCGGGTAATATAGACTATAGCTTTTATTCCCCAGGAGTTTGCCGGATGAGTATTGATGTACGCCAGACTAAAGGATGAATATGTTCTCCGGGGCTGGAAGGGGATTCCATACGGCCTGGTCAATACAAAAAACGGGGGGGTAACGTTTCTTTCCCCGGAAAACTTCGCGCTCCTTGAATATCTGGACGGAGAAACCAGCCTCGATCTGGTACTGCTGAGTTCCTCCCAAAGAAAGGCGCTTGCCGGTATTATTGAAAAGGGGATAGCGGTTTCCCTGGAACACCCCCGGGCAATCCGGAAAACCCAGGGGTATAAAAAAAGTCCCGGCTATTACCTTGAAAACCTCCACTGGTCCATTACCGGCGCCTGTAATCTGCGGTGCAAACATTGTTATATGGGCGCCCCGGAGCATAAATACCCGGACATGGATACGGAACAGTGCCTCCGTATTATCCGCCAAATGGCGGACGCCAATGTTGCCGCGGTTACCATCACCGGGGGCGAACCCTTAATGCGGCAGGATTTCTGGCGCCTGCTGGATGCCTTCAGCGCGGCGGAGATCGCGGTTAAGCAGATCTACACCAACGGTACCCTGATTGACCATGTTTTTTTTGAAAACCTGGAAAGGCGGAACCTCAAGCCTGTTTTTGTTCTGAGCTTCGACGGTCTTGGCTGCCATGACTGGATGCGGGGCATTCAGGGAACCGAAGAGAAAACCATCCGGGCAATCCGGCGTTTGCGGGAAAAGGGCTTCCGGGTTTCCATCGAGACGGCCCTGTACGCCGGTAACATTGACCGGTTACTGCCCACCTATGAACTCCTCAAGGACCTGGGGGTTGATTGCTGGAAAACCAGCGCGGTCTTTGATTCGGAAGAATGGGGTAAACAGAAAAACGAAACATTGAACGCCGAAACCCTCTACGGCTGGTATATAGAGCTGGCAAAGCGCTATATTGACGAGGGCCAGATCATGGATATACAGTTGGACGGGTTCTTTGGGGGGGATAAAAACGGAAAAAGATACATTCCCTATGTTAAGTCCCTTCCTCCGGCGCCCGATCCCGCCGCCGGTCTCGCCGGGTATTCCTGTCTTTCCTGCCGGGTGCATCCCTATCTGTTACCCGACGGCAGGCTTTTGCCCTGCCCGCCCTTTACCGGAACGTTTGTGGAACAGGATATGCCCAATCTCCGGGACGCCGCCCTTGGGGATATATTCAGCCAAAGGGAAGGCCGTTTTTTTTCTGTAGTGAATATCCGCGCCGGGGAAGTTATCGGACACAATGAAGATTGCGGGCTCTGCGAACACCGCGTGGAATGCCGGGGAGGCTGCCGGGGCGCCGCGGTGTCCGGTAAAAACGGGTTATTGGGAAAAGACGACCGGGCCTGCCGTTTTTTTAAAGAAGGCTACCGCAAAGAGGCAGAAAAACTCATTCTTCGTCGACAGCAGGTGAAGCGGTAATGAGAAACTAAAGAAGAGAATTTTACCACGGACCGCACGAACCTCACGGACTCAGTAATTCAAAGTTACAAAAACCGTCAGTTTTTTACAGGTCAACTGCCGTTTTTCAGTGATTCCCTACCCAATAAGGCAGTAATTCTGATCGCCATTGAAAGTGCCTCAATAACGTGCTTGAGGGGTGTCGGCGAAAAAAAACATGGCGCACGCGCCGTGTTTTTTTTTTGACCGACAGGACCCCAAGGAACGTGTTTATGGCAAAATCTGAATGTTTTGTTTGAATTGCGAATTGCTGCCTGGATTCCGCTTGTTTCTTATTTCCAATTTTGCTATATTGGTAATTAGGAGAGTATTCTCTCCCGTGAACCGCTCAAAGGAGGGTTCAGAAATTCGCCGGGCCTATGGGCCGGCAAAAATGCGCCGGAAGAGGCGCAAAGGAGCCATATATGAAGGGCAATAAGGGGTATCTTGATCTGGGCGCCATATTCGATGAAGTTTTCGAAGCCGCCCAGGATTTCAAAGACGAATTCCACCGGAATTTTGAGCAAAACGGAATGGGCGGCGGAGATTTTTCAGAAAATCCTTTTGGAGGGGGGCGGGGGTTCTTCGGCAGCAGAAACTGCAACGATGAAAACATCGACTACTACCCCAACTATTCATATCCGCCCATGAACGTCTATATGTCAAGGGATCGGAGCCTTTTCTTTGAATTCGCCCTGGCAGGTTTTGATGAAAAAGGCATAAGCCTCTCCTTTCAGGGGGACTATATGGTCTTTTCCGCCAAAAACTCCGCCTTGCAGGAAGATGAAGAAAACCGGCCTGTGGAAGAAAATATCCACTACTTCAAGCGCCGGCTTAAAATGAAGGATATTGAAAAACAGAAATACTACGTTCCTCTGGACAAATACGCCCAGGAAAATGTCAAGGCTGTCTACCGGAACGGCATCCTTAAGGTGTGCATCCCGCCAAAAGACGAACCGGATCAGAACGACGGTATTAAAATCGAAATCATTAAAGAGGGAAATTAAGGACCCGCGCCTGCCGTATTTTAGGCTGAAAAAAGGCTGTCCCGTGAAAGGACAGCCTTTTTTATCCCTGTCTTGTTAGAAGCTTTTTCAAAACCTCAGTTTTGAAAAAGCAACCTTAGATTTAGAGGAAAAATCGGGCTTTGGACCGATTTTTCCAAGAGCTTCTTTCAAAACTAACCGAGTTTTGAAAGAAGCTCGTTATTCCTCTACTTTAAGAAGAACCGCAGCGCAAAGATCACAAAGAGGATCCAGGTAACAACCGTAATATCCTTGGATTTCCCGGTTACCGCTTTGAGAATAACGTAGGAGAGAACCCCGTACACAATGCCTTCCGCAATACTGTAGGCCAGGGGCATCATCAGAATGGCGAGGAACGCGGGGATTCCTTCGGTAGGATCGGTAAAGTTGATTTCCGTTACCGCCCGCATCATTAAGAAGCCGACGAGAACCAGGGCAGGAGCCGTGGCGGCGCCGGGAATGAGCAGGAACAGGGGCGAGAGGAACAGGGCGATGAGAAACAGTATCCCTGTGGTAAAGGCGGTAAGACCGGTCCTGCCGCCGACCGCGACGCCGGCCGTGCTTTCCACAAAACTCGTGACCGTAGAAGTACCGAGCGCGGCGCCGGCTACCGTACCGACAGCGTCCGCAAGAAGGGCCTGCTTAACGCGGGGAATCTCCCCGTTTTTCTTGATAAGCCCCGCCTGGGTTGTAACGCCAACCAAGGTGCCAATGGTGTCGAACATATCGACAAAGAGGAAGGTAAAGAAAACCGTAAAGAACTTAAAGCTGAGCACCGTGGAGAAATCAAACTTAAAGAGCAGCGGCGCCGCGGGAAGACTGAAGGGACTCCAGCCCTGGGGAACGTCGGTAACGCCGAAGGGAATACCGACAATGGCAGTGACGATGATCCCGATAAGAATAGAGCCGGGAACTTTAAGAACATACAGGACGGTGATGATAATGAGGCCCAGCAGCGCCACGAGCGGCGCGCCGGAACTGATGTCCCCAAGCCCCACCACGGTGCCCGCGTCGTTGACGATAACACCGGCATTGGCAAGCCCGATAAGGGCGATAAAAAGGCCGATACCTACGGCGACCGCCTTTTTCAGGTTAGCCGGAATTGCCTTAACAATCGCTTCCCGCACGTTAAAGAAAGAAAGGATGATAAACAAAATACCTTCCAGGAAGACCGCCGTCAGGGCAATCTGCCAGGAGTAGCCCATACCGAAAACCACGGTATAGGTAAAGAACGCGTTAAGCCCCATGCCCGGCGCCAAAGCTATGGGCAGGTTTGCCGCAAAGGCCATGACCAGGGTGGCGATGGCCGAGGCTATTGCCGTAGCGGTAAATACCGCCCCGGGGGTCATGCCCCCGCCGATACTGCCGAGCATTCCCGGGTTTACCGCAAGAATATACGCCATAGTTAAAAAAGTCGTTACCCCCGCAAGGATCTCCCGGCTTACCGTCGTGCCACTGGCCTGCAATTTGAATACTTTTTCCATTTTTCCGTTTCCTCCTGTAATATGGATTCTACAACAAGTTCATTGTATATCGCCGTTATTTTAAATACAGCGGCCGTTCCACGTACTTCGTATGGAGCAGCTCATGGGCTTTGTGGCCGCTGGGCTCTCCCAGAAATTCGTCATAGACCTGTTTTATAAAGGGATTCTGGTGCGAACAGCGGTACTTGGACTTGACATCGTCTTCATAGAGTCCGGCAGTGCGCTGGGAACGGATCGCGTCGGTACAGCCGTAAGGCTGGCCGCCCCCGCCTACACAGCCCCCCCTGCAAGCCATGACTTCCACAAATTGGTAGGGCGACTCCTGCCCCGTCTCCCTGGCGGCCCGGATCCGGTTCAGCACATCGGCGATGTTCCCCATTTGGTGGGCCACGGCGATGCGGATCGTTGTCCCGTTTCCAAAATCCACTTCCGCTTCCTTGACGCCCTCAATACCGCGGACGGACTTAAAGTTTACATCCTGTAATTCCTTGCCGGTTACGAGGAAGTACGCGCTCCGTACCGCGGCTTCCATAACGCCGCCGGTGACGCCGAAGATGGTTCCCGCGCCGGTATAGGGTCCCAGGGGGCTGTCCGCTTCTTCTTCGGGCAGCTTTAAAATTTCAATACCCGCCTGTTTGATCATCCGGGCAAGCTCTCTGGTGGTAATGGCAATATCCACATCGTACCCATGGCCGGCGCTCTTCATGTCATCGTTCCGCTTGGTCTCCCACTTCTTGGCCGTGCAGGGCATTACCGAAACCGAGTAGACCTTATCAGGATCAAGCCCGGCCTTGGCCGCCCAGTAGGCCTTGATCATTGCCCCCATCATCTGCTGGGGGCTCTTGGCGGTGGAGAAATTCGGGATCATATCGGCGTAGTATTTCTCCATGTAATCGACCCAGGCAGGGCAGCAGCTTGTGATAAGCGGGATATCCGTCTTTCCGCCCTTGGCTTTTTCGGTAAGGCGTTTCACCAGTTCCGTGCCTTCCTCCATAATGGTAAGGTCTGCGGAGAAATTGGTGTCGAATACGGTTTTGAACCCGAGCCTGCGCAGGGCCGCGTAGATCTGCTTCGTAAGGAGAGAGCCGGGCTTGAGGCCGAATTCCTCCGCCAGGGCAACCCGGACCGCCGGGGCAATCTGTACCACGGGGTATACTTCCGGGTTCTGCAATGCCGCCCATACCTTGATGGTATCATCCCGCTCATAGATGGCCCCCACAGGGCAGTGGGCGGCGCACTGGCCGCACTTGATGCAGGGACTCTCGCCCAGGGGAATACCCGCGGCGCTGGCGATGCGGCCTTTGATCCCCCGGCCCAGAAATTCCAGGGCCCACACATTCTGCATCTCCTGACACACCTTTACGCAACGGCCGCAGCGGATACACTTTTCCGGATTCAGGATGATAGCGGGATTACTGTCGTCAACCGGAAGGCCGTTGAGCACCTTGCGGAAAGGCGATTCCCGGATACCGAATTCAGCGGCCAGGGTCTGGAGTTCGCAGTTCCCGTTCCGGGGACACTGGAGACAGTCGTTGGGGTGATTGCTCAGAATCAGTTCCAGTACGGTCCTGCGCACCGTAATGATTTCCGCGTCATGGGTGATAACGCTCATGTTTTCCGCGACCGGGGTAGTACAGGCCCGGACCATTTTGGGGGAACCCTCCATCCTGACTATACAGAGCCCGCAGGCCGCCCAGGGGGGAAGGTCGGGGTTGTAACAGAGGGTGGGGATCTTGATATTGATCTTCCTGGCGGCGTCCAGGATGGTAGTCCCATTCTCTACTTCCAGGGCTATGCCGTTTATTTTTAAGTTAACCATAATAACTCCTCGCTCCGCCTAAGCTTTCTTAATCGCACTGAATTTACAGTTTTTGAAACACTCGCCGCACTTGACGCACTTGGACTGGTCAATAACATGGGGCTGCCGCTTTTCACCGGTGATACATCCCGCAGGGCATCTTCTGGCGCAGAGGCCGCAGCCGATACACTTTTCAGGATCGATCTCAAAATGCACTAAATGTTTGCACTTTCCCGAACGGCACTTCTTGTCATGAATGTGTTCCATGTACTCGTCCCGGAAATTTCTCACCGTGGAAAGGGTTGGGTTCGCCGCGGAACCGCCGAGCATACAGAGGGAACCCTTGGTCATGGCCTTGCCGATGGATTCAAGCTTATTCAGGTCCTCCTCTTCGCCATTACCCCGGGCGATCTTTTCCAGAATATTGAGGATCTGGGTGGTACCGATTCTACAGGGAGAACATTTGCCGCAGGATTCGTCCACGCAGAAGTCCATGTAAAACCGGGCCACGTCCACCACGCAGTCATCTTCGTCCATAACGATCATGCCGCCGGAACCCATCATGGAACCCATGGCGGTAAGGCTTTCATAATCAATAGGCGTGTCCAGAACCTTTTCGGTGAGGATTCCCCCGGAAGGGCCGCCGGTCTGAACCCCCTTAAACTTCTTCCCGTTCTTAATACCGCCCCCGATGTCGAAGATAATTTCCCGCAGGGTGGTCCCCATGGGCACTTCCACGAGCCCCGAGTTCTGAACCTTTCCGGTAAGGGCAAAGACCTTGGTACCCTTGGACTTTTCAGTCCCCAGCCTGGCAAGCCACGCGCCGCCACGGGTCATCACCACGGGGATATTGGCCAGGGTCTCCACGTTGTTTATCACCGTGGGCTTTCCCCAGAGGCCGCTGATCGCCGGGAAGGGCGGCTTGGGCACGGGCATACCCCGGTTTCCTTCCAGGGATTTAAGCAGCGCCGTCTCTTCACCGCACACAAAGGCCCCGGCGCCCAGGCGTATCTCAATATCAAAGTCAAACCCGGAATTTAAGATGTCCTTCCCGATAAGCCCGTAGTCCCTGGCCTGGGCCAGGGCGATCTCCAGCCGGTGTACCGCCAGGGGGTATTCCGCCCTGATGTAGACAAAGCCCTGGTGGGAACCGATGACCTTTCCGCAGACAGTCATGGCCTCAATGATGGAATGGGGGTCCCCTTCAATCGTCGAGCGGTCCATATAGGCGCCGGGGTCCCCTTCATCGGCGTTACAGACCACGTACTTCACCTCGTTTTCCACCTTGCGGGTGGTATCCCACTTGATCCAGGTTGGGAAACCCGCCCCGCCCCGGCCCCGGAGGCCCGAAACCTTGAGCTCGTTTATCACTTCTTCCGCGCTCAACTGGAAGAGGGCCTTTTCCAGGCCCACGTACCCGTCACGGGCTATGTACTCGTCAATGTTTTCAGGGCTGATAGCGCCGCAGTTCCGCAACACCACCCGGACCTGTTTCTGGTAGAATTCGATGTCCTCCACCGCGGCGGATTTCTTTTTTTCTTCCCCCGGTTTTTTGTAGAGGAGCCGTTCCACTTCCCGGCCTTTAATGATCTGCTCGGAAATGATCTCCGCCGCGTCGGCGGGCGTAACTTCCACGTAGAAGGATTCTTCGGGCAGAACTTTAACAATGGGCCCCTTCTCGCAGAAACCGAAACAGCCGGTTTTAACAATCTGAACCTGGTCCTTGACCCCCTGCTTTTCCGCTTCGGCGATCAGGGCGGCGTAGATTTCGGCGCCCTTGTTTGATTCGCACGCGGTCCCGCCGCAGGTAAAAATGTAATGATTATATGCCATACCGCCCCCCTACCGTGCCGGCTGATCCAGAACATGATCTTTCACCAGTTCATGGCCCTGAATATGTTTTTTAATAATATCCGCGGCCACCGCCGCATCAACCTTACCGTAGAGCACCCTGGGCATTCCGGAAACCGTTACTTCCACGGTGGGTTCCGAATTGCACAGCCCCATGCAGGGCGACTGCCGGATGAGCATGGTATCCGCCAAGCCCTCCGTATCCAGGGCATTGATAAAAACGTCCAGGGTCTTCTTTGCCCCGGCGGCGATACCGCAGGTACCCATTCCTACCACAACATGGATTTCCTTGCCCACAATGTCCCGTTTGCGAATTTCCTTCTTCTTGAAATCCCGAAGCTTCCTGAGATCCTCCAAGCTTAATTTTGCCATAACCTCTCCTCTCTCCATTACGTTAAAATTCTTTTACGGTTCAATCGATCTTAAATACTTTTCAACCAGAACAAGGGCCTCTCCTTTTCTGAGATCTCCCAAAACACGCACCAATTCCGTCTTCCTCACTTCGTACTCAAGCGCCTCCTTCCCTCCGTCCCGCTTTCGCCTGACCAGCACTTCCTCCGGCCCCTCGAACAGCAATACGGTTCTTACCGTTCCGGAAATATCCCCCGGCGGGAGAAAGCCCGCCTTTTGCGCCGCGCCGGGGGCGAGGCCGAACCACGCGCTCACTTCCGTTCCCCGCCCTTCTTCGCTTTTTAACTCCCAGCCGCCCCCGGAACCAAACGCGGCCAGGGCCATAAAGGGAATCCCCAAACCCCGCCGTGAAAGTATTGGCGGGGTCCCACGCCGGGAAGGTGTTGGCGGGGTACCCTGCCGGGAAGCTGCCGGCGGTTCGACTCCGGCTTTTACGTAATCCGCCGCCGCTTTCCTCACCGCTTCAAGACGCTCCCCGCTCATGCCCCTGCCGTTATCCCGGAGGGTAAACCTGAACTCCCTGTCCGGCCTCTCCCATATCTCAAGTTCCACCAGATCCGCCCCGGAAGACGCCGCGTTCTGGGCAATATCAATAACAATATCCCCCAGATTTGTGTGCCCCATGGATGAACTCCAGAAAAACGCCATCAGGCGTTTTTCGGCATGTCCTTAGGAGTTCCGGTACTTTGCGATAATTTCAGGGAGCTGTTCCTTGCTTACCTTGCCATAGGTGTCCCCGTTCACGGTGATCACCGGGGAAAGACCGCAGCAGCCTACACAGCGCACCGGGTCAATGGAGAAAAGCCCGTCACCGGTGACGCCCCCCTCTTCAATCCCCAGGATACTCCGGGTTTCCTCGATCAGATCCTGGCCGCCCTTAAGATAGCAGGCCGTTCCCAGACACACGGAAATCTTGAATTTCCCCGGTTTCGTGGTCTTAAAAAAGTGATAAAAAGTTATCACCCCGTAAATCCGCGCCAGGGGAATCCCGGTCATACGGGCCAGTTTTTCCGCCGCCGGGCGGGGGATAAACCCGAAAGTTTCCTGGGTCTTGTGCAAAATCATAATGAGACTACCGGGTTTTTCCTTCCACTGATCAATAAAAGAAATCAGAGCCGGGGGAAAGTCTATTTCCCCTGTTTCTTCCCGAGTTTTTACCGCCGCCGCCATGTATACCCCCATTAAAAACGCCTAAAAAATAAACATTCCTTTGAGCCGGTTCCAAAACTCGTTTAGTTTTGGCCCGGCTCTTGGGAAAAACCGGTCTAAAGCCCGATTTTTCCTTTAAATCTAAGGTTGCAGTTCCAAAATCTGACATTTTGGAACTGCCTCATTTACTAATACTTTATAACATATACCATGTAGAAATCAATAGAAGACAAATTATATAAATAATTTTTTATCTATTTATTGATACCAACTAATTTCATAGGAGAGGGGCTGTTCCAGCACTAAAAGGTCCGGAAGGGGTATGGTAAACTCCGCCTGAGATCCCCTGGCGGTCCCGCCCCGGATACCGGTTATGGTACCGGGGAATTCCAGGGCGATCCGGATACTGGAAGCGGCAATTTCATCGGCTATGGGCTTTCCATAAATGGCGGCCACCAGGGAAAGGTACTCGCTTTTGGAAACAGGCTCCCCGGTCGCCACCGGCGCAAGCAGGGCCGAAAGGTACTGGTTCACCTCCGGGGAGAGCATGGTAAGGATCAGGGGCCCGGAATTCCGGTCCAGGGAAATTAAGAGGCGCCCCTTGGGATCGTACTTGAAGACGAGTGATTCGCCGCCGGAGGACGCGCCGACTATTCCTGAAGGGACCGCCAGGAATTCGCTCAGGTTAGCTACGCTGATTGAACCGGCAATGGTGACCGCCCTGGGATTTTTTAAGGCAACCTGGGAAACTCCCGGCGCGGCGGCAATGGATTTACCGATAAGCCCGGCGTTGAGAATGGGCCCGTTAGCGGGAAGGCCGGTCATGACTTCGGAAAGGGTGCGGATAAGGGAAGCCATCCGCGTTCCCAGGGTTATGTCCAGGGAAAACCCGGCGCCGGCAATACCCCCGGGACCCTCTTCCTGCCTGATAACCCCGTCAATACGGCCGGAGCAGGAAGAGAAGGCAATTAAAATCAGCAACAGGAGGAATATATGCCGCAAATGAACAGCCAGCTTCATCTTTTCTATTATAGAGCACCGGGCCGCGGTTTTCCATTAACAAGGCGTCTTTTTTCCGGCCGTCGTAAGCGGGTCCGATTTCTGCAACCGCCGTAGAAATTGGGTGTCTCAATATCAAAGAATAATTTTAATCCTGGCCTTGGCGCCCGGAAAAATCGTAATAAAGAGGGCAATTATGGGAATCAAAAACGTATCGGAAGCTAAAGATAAAACTCCCTGGGCATTTTTAGACGCGTACCGGGGGACTTGGTTTAAAGGAAGCTGGCCCACATTGCCTGAGATGTACCGGATCACCGTTTCCCGTCACGGGGATCGTTCCTGTTTCACTATTTACGATCCCGAAAGGATCAGCCTTACCTACAATGAATCCCTGCCCCTGATCAACGCCGTTGCCCGGGGGCTCTACAGCAAGGGTATCCGCAAGGGGGATAAGGTGGCGGTGACGGGGAAGAACTCCCCCGAATGGGCGGTGGCCTTCCTGGGCATTCTCTTTGCCGGGGCCACGGTGGTGCCCATTGACGCCCAGCTTAAAATTGAGGAAACCGAACACCTCATTAAAACCGCAAAAGTCCGGCTCCTCTTTGCGGACGAGGAAAAACACGATCGTTTCGTCGAAAATCCCGGAAACCTGGAAGGGGTCATTTCCCTAAAAAAAGGAGTAGGAACCTATATCTACGATCTGGACGGAGGGGAGGCGGCTATTGAAGCCGCTTCCGAAGAGGATTTGGCGGCTATTCTCTTTACCTCGGGAACCATGGGGAGCCCCAAGGGGGTGATGCTCACCCACCAGAACCTGGTTTCCGACTGTTACCTGGCCCAGGGAACCCCCTTTGACGTGTACCACACCGATGTATTCTACGCCCTCCTCCCCCTGCACCACGCGTATACCATGCTGGCGGTGTTTATCGAAACCATTTCTACCGGCGCGGAAGTGGTGTTCGGGAAAAAGATGGTTACCCAGCTTATCCTGAAAGATCTGAAACAGGGTAAGATCACGTTGTTCCTGGGCGTACCAATGCTGTTCAACAAACTGCTGGCGGGGATACTCAGGGGAATCCGTGAGAAGGGACCGGTAGTTTTCAGCCTCATCAACGCGCTCATGGCCATTTCCGGATTTATCAAAAAGGTGTTTAAGGTGAACCCCGGAAAGAAGATGTTCCACGCCGTTCTGGATAAGGCTTCCCTTACCACCCTGCGGGTATGCATCTGCGGCGGGGGGCCTCTGGCGCCCAGCGTGTTCCGGAAGTACAACCAGCTGGGCATTGATTTTGTGCAAGGCTACGGCCTTACCGAGACGAGCCCTATCATCAACCTGAACCCGGTGAACCACTACAAGGAAACCAGCGTCGGGAAGGTGATCCCCCATATAGACATGAAGATCCTCGATCCCGACGAGCGGGGTATCGGGGAAGTAATTGTAAAGGGTCCGGTGGTAATGAAGGGCTATTTTGAAATGCCCGAAGAAACAGCATCCGTGTTTACCCCCGGCGGCTACCTCAAGACCGGAGACCTGGGGTATCTGGACAATGAAAATTATCTCTACCTTACCGGGCGGGCGAAAAACATGATCGTTACCGAAGGGGGAAAGAATGTGTACCCCGAAGAAATCGAAAATGAGTTCCAGCTCTTTGAGGAAATCGATCAGATCCTGGTCCGGGGTTTTGTCCAGGACAAAAAAATGAAAGTTGAAGGCATTGAGGCCCTGGTCTACCCCACCCCCGATTTCTTTGGGGGGAACGCCGAAACCGGGCCCAAGGCGCCCAAGGAAGAGATCCTGGCGCGGATCGAAAAGATCATCGCCGAGGTGAACCAGCGCTTGATGCCCTACCAGCGGATCGACCGGACCGTTCTGCTTGATACGCCCATGGAAATGACCACCACCAAGAAGATTAAGCGGGACGCGGTGTAGGAACCTCCACGCCCAGCTCTTCGGCGGCGATCCTGATAGTTTCCCACACCCCCGCCGCGACCGGTATTCCCAGGCGGTTGTTTTCAGCCTCGGTTTCGTGGCTTTTGAGCCCCGCATAGTACACCTTTTCCGCGCCTTCCGCAGGGGGAAGCGCGGTAAGGGCGTCGAGCATCCTGCCCAGATCCTGCTTAAATTCGCCGGGTTCACGGAAGAGGTCCAGCGCGAAGGACAGGAAAAAGTGGCACACCCGTGCGGAGGTAACCGCCGAATCCCTCACCTCACTGCCAAAGGAACCGCCTGAGGTGATGGAACAGAGAATGTCCACCATCACCGCCAGGCCATACCCCTTGTACCCCGCCTTTTCTCCGCCCAGGGGGAGGAGGCCTCCTCCCCGGAGGTAGAGCATGTCCTCAAGGAGCGAAACCGGATCATCGGTGGTCTTGCCGTCCTTGCCTACCGCCCAGCCCGGGGGGATTTTTTGCCCCTCCCGTTCGGCGACTTCCACCCTTCCCCTGGTGACCGTGGTGGTGGCCATGTCCAGGCTGAATATCCTGCCGTTATCCGCGGGGGCGGCAAAGGCTATGGGGTTGGTGCCGAAAAAGGCATTCCGGGCATTGGCGGGCACCCCCAGGGCGGCGGTGTTCGAAAACGCCATGCCTATCATATCCTGCCGGGCGGCCATTTCGGAATAGTAGCCCGCGATGCCAAAGTGATTGGAGTTACGGATACTACAGATGCCTATGCCGTTTTTGCGGGCCGTACTGACGGCCCAGTCCATGGATTTCCGGCTCAGGGACATGCCCATGGCCCCCCCGGCATCGAACACCCGGGAAACGGGGGTCTCCCGGAGCAGCGTAGGGGTGATACCCCCCTTGATGAGCCCGGCCTGTATACCCCTGGTATAGCGGGTTAAATGAGCCACCCCGTGACTGGGAATACCCCGGGCGTCGGCGGCCACGAGGATCTTTGCCGAATCTTCCGCCTCATCTTTTGGGATACCCAAAGCGAGGAAAACACGGATACAAAAATCTTCCAAATCCCTGCGGCACACGCGGATCATGGACATGGTAAAAACCCTCCCAAAATTGACCGTACCCTTAAACCACCATTTTTACAATAGGGAAAAATATGTTATATTGGTATTATGAAATCACCAAAAGAACTTGCGCTGAATGCCAAGCTCCTCGAAGCAATAGAAAAGCTTCACCTAAGCGAACGGGCCGGCAAGGTCATTAAAACAGCCCTGGAAGACGCGGAAATCCAGGCCCTTCAGGAATACGCCAACAACGTTTCCATTGTACGGCTCCACTACAACGATCACGGCCCGGTCCACATGCGTACCGTAGCCTATAACACGGTTATCATGATGGGCCTCCTCCACGAAGCGGGGATAAAGACCAGCCTTGAAGCGGAAGAATTCGGCGATTTTGAGGACAGCCTTACCGCCCTGGTTTTGGCCGCCAACCTCCATGACATCGGCATGGCGGTAAGCCGCCAGGATCATGAAGTTCACAGCGAAATTCTGGCGAACCCTATCCTGGACCGGCTCCTTGTCCCCGCGTGCGCCGGGAATGTCCAGCAGCAGATGATGCTCAAATCCCTGGCCCTGGAGTGTATCTTCGGCCACATGGGGAACCGGGTCATCCATTCTCTGGAAGCGGGGGTCATCCTCATCGCCGACGGCTGCGATATGACCAAGGGCCGGGCGCGAATCCCCATGGCCCTTTCAGCCGGCAATGTCCGGGTGGGGGATATCCACAAGATATCCGCCAACTCCATTGAGGAAGTACGCATCTTCCGGGGCAGGGAAAAACCTATACACATTGAAGTACACATGTCCAGTGAAGTGGGACTCTTTCAGATTGAGGAGGTGCTCCTGGGGAAAATCGCCGCCAGCACCGCAAAGAGTTATATTGAACTCTTTGCCCAGGTAAACCAGGCCGAACAGAGGCAGTATTTGTAACGCCCACAGCGATTCCCAGTTTTCATACACAAAGACGCCTCAAGAAATTTACTGCAAGGCTGCCGGAAGAACCCCATGCCAGCCGAAAGCACTCGGCCCAAGAGCGCCGTGATCGTCTGTCATGGGAACCTTCCGGCAGCCTTACCAAAAAGTTATTGAGGCGTCTATATGGGTGGTAAAACGGTGAATTGCTGTTTATAGAAAGGGAATCACTGGATTGCCGTATGTGCCCATCAGACCGCTATCACCCGGCAGTAACGCTTTTTCCCGGCCCGGAGGATCAGTTCTCCTGTTTTATCCAGGCGATCCGTTCCGATCCGCGCCGCCGGGTCGCTCACACTCTCAAGCGTACCGTTACGGTCCGACACAAAGGCGCCTCCCTGTTGAAGGAGGCGGCGGGCTTCGCTCTTGGTGGGGCAAAGGCCGGTTTCGGTAAAAAGGTCCACGATGTTATAGCCGGCCTCGAATTTGGCGCGCCCCATTTCCGCGGTGGGCATGGCGGAGCGGTCTCCGCCGCCGCCGAAGGCGGCCTGTGCGCCGGACAGGGCTTTGCCGGCCTCGTCCTTGCCGTGGATCAGGGCGGTCACTTCCCAGGCCAGGCGTTCCTTGGCTTCGTTGGGGTTTGCACCCTTTTCGGTGAGCGTTTCGATTTCGTCAATGGGGAGGAAGGTGAACATGAGGAGGAAACGCTTTAGGTCCGCGTCCTGGACGTTCCGCCAGTACTGGAAGAAGTCGTAGGGGCTGCACAGGTCCCTGTCCAGGAAGACGGCGCCCTTCTCGGTCTTGCCCATCTTCTTGCCGTCCGCGGTGGTTACGAGCGGGAAGGTAAGGCCGAAAGTTTCCGCCCCCTCAACACGGCGGATAAGATCCGTCCCGGCGACAATATTCCCCCACTGGTCGTCCCCGCCGATCTGTAGAGCGCAGCCGTAGCGGCGGTAGAGTTCCAAAAAGTCGTAGCTCTGCAGAAGCTGGTAGTTGAATTCGATAAAGGAGAGGCCCGTCTCCATGCGGATCCGGTAGGCCTCAAAACCGAGCATACGGTTCACCGAAAAGTGACTCCCTATATCCCGCAGGAAATCAATGTAGTTGAGATTCGCAAGCCAATCCCTGTTGTTCGCGCTCCGGGCGCTATCCCCGTCAAAGCCGAGAAAGCGGTCGAGCTGTTTCCGGATAGATTCAGTATTACGGTCGAGCTCTTCGTAGCTCAGCATCTTCCGTATCTCGTTCTTTCCGGAAGGATCCCCGATGCGGGCGGTGCCGCCCCCCAACAGGGCGATCCCCTTGTGTCCCGCGTCCCGGAGGTGGCGGTAGGCAAAGAAGGGCACCATGTGGCCGATGTGGAGGCTCGTCCCGGTGGGATCGCAGCCTACGTAAAAAACCACCGGGCCGGTGTCCATAAGTTTTGAAAGCGAGTCCGGGTCGGTACATTGCGCGTAAAACCCCCGGGCTTTAAGATTCTCCAGCGCCCTGTTCATTCGTTGTTGTCCTTGAAAAGTTACTCGTTATTGACAGACGTAGGCGCCGTCAACGATCAGATCGCTCCCGCTGGTATAACCGGAACTATCCGCCGCGAGGTAAATAACCGCGCCGATAAGCTCTTCCGGAGTTCCCATACGGCGGAAAGGCATGAGGGGCGCCCACGCGTCCTTAAGTTCCTTGGGGGTGTCCACGCTCATGGGAGTTGCGATGTAGCCGGGACTTAAGCTGTTTACCCTGATCCCGTAGGGCGCCCACTCTATGGCAAGAGACCGGGTAAGGTGTATAACCCCGGCCTTGGAGACATTGTAGGAAGCCTGCCACTGGGGAATGTTGACAATGGTACCGGACATGGACGCCATATTGATGATGCTGCCCTTAATGCCCTTATCGATCATTATTCTCCCGGCCGCCCTGGCCACAATATACTCCCCGGTGAGGTTGGTTTCGAGAACTTCCCGCCATTCGGCAATACTCGCCTCCAGGGTGTCCTTATGGATACAGATACCGGCGTTGTTAAAAACGATATGGAGAGAACCGGACTTTTTAAGAATTTCAGCAAGCGCCCCGTCCACGCTTTTCTCGCTGGTAACATCCGCCTTAAGGCTGTAGGCCTTGCCGCCCTCTTTTTCAATGAGCGTAACCGTTTCCTCCGCGCCGCTTCTGGAAATAATAGCGACTTCCGCGCCCGCTTTTGCCAGCCCCAGAGCCACAACCTGACCAATACCCCGGCCGCCCCCGGTTACCAGGGCGACTTTCCCCTTAAGACTGAATAAGGTATCTACGTAGCCCATACTATCCCCTTTTTTCAAAACGCTCACTTTTCTATTATAATAATAAGGCTTGAAAAAAACGTCAATAAGATGTTCTATAATAAAGAACTATGCAGTTTGAGCTTACCGAAGCGCTTATCGACGATATCCTCTTTTCCATGGAAGATCAGAACGGCGAATTCCTTTTTGATACCCACAACGGGGCGGTAATTAACGAAACCGAAGAGGGCTACGAAGAGACGGAAGAGGAGGGGCGCCTTATCAGCCTGCCCAAGTGGGATTCTTCCGAGGGGTACCACCTGATGGAGAAGTTTGCCGCAACCTTCAAGAACGCCATTGTCCGGGAAAAGCTCACCGCGGCCCTTAGCCGGGGCAAGGGGGTGTTTCGGGCCTTCAAGGACGCGCTCGGCGCCTATCCTGAAGCGGAGCAGCTTTGGTTCTGTTTTAAAGAACGGGAGATGCGGCGGGAGATCCTGGACTGGTACAACGGCCTCCGTGAAGAATGGGGGCTTGAGCGGATCGGCGGGGAACCTGAGGAAACCGCGGATCTGATACTTGAGGATTTCCGGTTCCGTGTTCCCCAAAAGGGAGATACTCAGGCGGCGGCGGAACTGCACCAGCGATGCCTTGAAGAACTTATTGAATCCACCGGGAAAAAAGGGCTGGGGCAAAGGGCCGCCTTTATCAACGATTGGGTTAAAGGGCTGGAGATAAAAGCGATCACCGCGCCGGTCCTGATTGTGGAAACCGGCGCGGGGGAATTTGCGGGCTATGCGGCAACGGAACTGCAGAAGGATATCCTTTACATCACCGCCCTTGAAGTGAAGCCCGAATACCGGGGACTCGGTATTGGGGAAACCCTGCTCACAAAACTGCTGGAGGGGAAAGAAGCCCGGGGGGCGACCCATATTGCGGCTGAGCTTCCCCTGGGCACGCTGGCCGCGGCCGACGGCTTTTCACGGGTATTACACCGGAATTTCTTTGTGCCCTTTTCGACTTTCTATGTGCTAAAAAACAATCCGCCTTTCAAATAATGGCAACCGCCGCGCCGTTTCAGAACATAAGTTCTCCGGTGACAAAAGACCGGCACTCCCTTTCACCCTCGGGGAGGATCAGGAGTTCCCCCTCTGTACCGATTCCCGCGAGTACGCCTTCCACCGGTTTTCCCGTCTCCGCGCCTCCCGAGAGAAAACGCACCCGCCCTCCGCGCCGGTAGAGCCGCTCCGTAAGCGGTTTCCGCCAGGCATCGGCCTCCGAAGGAAGCGCGTTAAATTCCCCGTAGAGCCGGGGGAGGATCCTTTCCAGGAGGGAAAGACAGGCGCCTGCCTCGGGTTCGGGACCGGGAGGAGACGAATGCCGCGCTTCTTCCCTGGCAAGAAAGAGACTCGTCGCTTTGGCTTTAAGGGGCGCGGGGAATACCGATTGGGCCACATTCACCCCAATACCGGTATAAACCGTCCCGCCTTCGGCCTCGGTGAGTATACCGGCGGCCTTACGGTCAAAGATCATGAGATCATTGGGCCACTTGACCCGGGTATGGCCCAGGAGCAGGGGCTCGAAATCCTCAACCGCCAGGGAAAGGGCGAGCCCTGTTCTGAGGGTGATTGCCCGGGGAATGCGGGAAATTTCCGGGTAACGGAATATTATAGTAAAAAAGAGGTTCTTTCCCCGATCGGCGTTCCAGGGCCGGCCCCTGGTACGCCCCCGGCCCGATTCCTGGAAACCCGCGGAGATCACCGTGCCGTGGGGCGAAAGCCGGGCGGCCAAGAGCCGGGCCTCATCCATGGTGCTGGAAACGGTTTCCTTATAATACACCGGAGCGCCGAAGGGATTGTTAATCCCAAGAGTATTCATCATATACTCATAAACTACCCGGTTTTCCACCTTATGCCAACTTCCCTCCCGCCCTTGCCTCATATTCTAAAATCTGATATTTTGGGAAAGCCTTTTCCGGATGAATACGAGGATGAATAGGAATACAATATGAAGATTGTCTGTCTCGATCTTGAGGGAGTGCTGGTTCCCGAAATTTGGATTGCCTTTGCGGATGCCGTAAAAATTCCCGTGCTCAGGCGCACCACCAGGGATGAGCCTGATTATGATAAACTCATGAACTTCCGCCTTGATATTCTGGACAAAAACAAGCTGAAGCTCCCGGACATTCAAGAGGTGATCGGAAAACTCGACCCCCTGGAAGGCGCCGCAAATTTTGTCGAGGAACTCCGCAAGCGCTCGGAACTCATCATCCTCTCGGACACCTTTACCCAGTTCGCGAAACCCTTAATGGCAAAGCTCGGCTACCCTACCCTGTTCTGCAACTCCCTCACCGTTTTGGCGGACGGGACCGTCACGGGCTACAAGCTCCGCCAAAAAGACGGGAAGATGCACGCGGTAAAGGCATTCAAGTCCCTTAATCTGGATGTTTTTGCCGCGGGGGATTCCTTTAACGATCTTAAGATGATCCGGGAAGCGGACGCCGGATGCCTCTTCCGCGCCCCTGAATCCATACGGGAGAGCGAAAAAGACATTCCCTGTGTTGACGCCTACACGGCGCTCCTGGAACATATTGACGCGTTTTTAAACAGGGATCCGCTTTAATACTTTTTAACGGTCGATTAGACGGCGCAGTACCGCATCGTTGTGCCGCCAGTCCTTGGCTGTCTTGACCCGCAGATCCAGTTCCACCTTCCAGTCAAAGATCTCTTTGAAGTCCCTGAGGGCCGCTTCCCGTATAGCCTTGATCATGGCCCCCCCCTTCCCCACTATCATACCCTTCTGGGACTCCCGTTCGGTAACGATAAAGGCGCGGACCCAGAGTTTTGTTTCATTATCGCGGAGCTCCGCGTCGGCCACATCCACGTAAAGGGAGTGGGGCAGTTCCTGGCGGAGCCGCTGTATGGCCTTTTCCCGGATTATTTCTGAAATACGGAAGGAGAGGTCCTGATCGGTGTAATACTCTTCGGGGTAGAAAGGCTCCCCCGTTTCCGCCGCGTCAAAAAGACAGGTGAGCAGTGTTTCTGTGCCCTCATTTTTCAGGGCCGAAACGGGAAAACAGCGTTTTTCGTCCAGATCCGGAAGGTTCTTTTTTAGAAATTCCCTCACCCTCTTTTCGTCAGCAGTTTTACTGTCCATCTTATTGATGGCCGCAAAGACCTGCCCCGAAAATCCCTTAAGCCGCTCCGCCACGGCCTCTTCTTCCGGCCCCCCTTCCCTGGCGGCATCCAGCACGTACAGGGCCAGGTCCGCCGCCGCCTGGGAACGGCCCGCCACTTCCATGAGCTTCCGGTTAAGTTTCTTCTCAGAGAGGTGCTGCCCCGGGGTGTCCACAAAAACGAGCTGCCCCGCCTCCCGGTTCACGATGCCCCGAATCGCGTTCCGCGTTGTCTGGGGCACAGGGCTCACTATCGCTACCTTGGCGCCGCAAAGGGCGTTCAGCAGGGTGGACTTTCCCGCGGAGGGCCTGCCCACCACCGCCACGAAGGCCGCCTTTTTATTCATCAAACGACCGCACCACCTGGTCGCCGGGACGGACATAGACCCGCATTCCCGGCGGCACCGATTTGGTGAGCCACACATTGCCCCCGATAATGCCGCCCTTGCCGATCACCGTTTCGCCTCCCAGGATAGTGGCGTTGGAGTATATGGTTACATCGTCTTCTATGGTAGGGTGGCGCTTTTTGTTTCCCTCTTCCTTGCGTACCGAAAGCGCCCCCAGGGTAACTCCCTGGTAGAGTTTGACGTTTTTTCCGATAATTGTGGTCTCCCCTATAACCACCCCGGTGCCGTGATCGATAAAGAAGGACTCCCCGATAGACGCGCCGGGGTGTATGTCTATGCCGGTTTGGTTATGAACCAGTTCGCTCATCATCCGGGGGATAAGGGGGACATGGCGGTCCCAGAAAAAGTGGGCCAGCCGGTGAACCACAATGGCCTTGAATCCGGGATATGACAGTATTACTTCCGCGGCGCTCTTGGCCGCCGGGTCCCCCCGGAAGGCGGCCTCCATGTCCAGCGCAAGGGCCGCACGGATAGACGGCACATCTTCGAAGAATTCCTCCACGATAAGTTCCGCCACCGCGTGGCAGCTCTGGTTTCCGCAGGAAAACTGTCCCTGGCGCACGGAAAAACCGATGCTCCGTTCCACTTCACGGATAAGTTCCCGGGCCACATGGTAAACCTTTTCCCCGGTTAGAAGGGAAAGGTTATCGTGATTCAATTCGTTGTTTTCCCTGAAGCCCGGAAATATAAGCTCATCAATGCCGCATAATATGTCCTCGATCGCGCTCTGATTCGGAAGATTATCCCCCCCGGCGTGGTTTACGAGGCCGTGGGAACTATAGGAATTAACCAGGGCATTAATGCTCTTATTGAGTCTCTGCAAAATTTCCCTCCGGTTTTGCGGCGCTTCTGTGGGCCCGGTAGTTTCTTCTGGCAAACCATGCCCGGGGCCCTGAGCCGAAAAAAGCCGCCAGGGCTTTTTCATGGTCCTTCACCGCCTGTTCTCCCAGGGCAATAAGCTCCGCCTTCAGGTTAAACGAAAAAGGACTTGCCTTGCTGGACGCGGTGATCACCAGATCCGCGTGGTACTGCTTTTCCAGAAGATTCATACGGTACAGCACCACCTCTAACGCGCGGTAGATGATCTTGGGGGCGGTTTCCATTTCCGAAGCCGGGCGGGGTTTGAACCCTCCCACGTCCACCGCCAGGATCCGGTTAAAGCCCGCTTCTCCCGCAATACGCACCGGCATATTGTCCGCAAGGCCCCCGTCCACCAGGCACATGTTTTCCATGAGCAGGGGTTCAAAAAAAACCGGAAAACTCATGGAAGCGCGGATAGCCTCGGCCATGTTACCGGAACTGAAAACTACTTCTCTCCCCTTTACCAGATCCACCGCATTGCACCGGAAGGGAATACGGGAATCCTCAAAATTTTTATTCCCCGTAAGCCGCCGGATAAGGGCCAAAAGTTCTTTCCCCGAGTCAACCCCCGGTTTGCCCGCGATGTTTCCCAGGAGCTGCCCTGCCTGGAGGAACTTCCCCACCGGCCCGTTAAGTTTAAACACAAAACTATCCAGATACCGGGTAATGTCAAACTCATTCTCCGCAAAACCGGCTAATTCTTCAATGGGCATACCGGAGGCATATACGCCTCCCACAATAGCCCCCATAGAGGTACCGGCCACAAGGGAAGGCTCAGGGTAACCGAGCCGGGAAAATGCCTTGAGGAACCCCACATGGGCAAGGCCCTTGGCCCCGCCGCCTGAAAGCACCAGGGCCCATTTCAAATTTTTTTGTACACCCATAGTTTAAGTATACTCAAGGGGCCCTTTTTTACCAGCAAACATCATCGCCTCCTATTGGGCGGCTTTGAATCCGGCGCCGCTGTCGGAAGGCGCCTTATCCACCAGGCTCGAAAGATCGTTGCTTCCCTTAAAGCGCAGTACATTCACCATGAAGATATTGAGCTTGTTCACAATATTCGGGGGGAGCAGGTTTCCGTCCACTTCCACCGACAGGACCGGGTAGTTCCGCTCCCGCGCCCAGGGGGTAAAGAGCCCTTCAATGACCCGGCCGATAAGGCAGGCAAAGGGGCTGATATTCACAATTCCCGAATAACCGTGTTCCATAGCCGTGGCGGCAACACCGCTTGAAACCGCAATTTCCGAATTGAGTTCCAGGTTCACAAAATGCTTCTGGGTGTTTTCCATAATTTGATGCATGTCGTGGGGCGTTTCGGGAATAAGCCCTGTGGGCTTGAGGATGGCGAGCACTTTCTTTTCCTGCTGGTGCTTCCACCACATCTCAATTTCAAGCTTCTTGAGATCCCGCCAGGGTTTGGAGAAGAGGCGCTTCCCTTTTTTTCTTAAGTTTATTAATTTCTTGAAAGAATACTCCCGCACAAAGTCCAGGTAGTGAATCCACTCGCAGATCCCCGACACTTTTACGACAATGCCCCGCTCGCTCATGAGGTCCGTAAGTTCCCCAACCGCAAAGTCGTCCCGGCGCACATAAATTTCGCCCACAATAAGCACCTTGGGAAGATCCGTGAGCTTCCGCTTAAGGGGTATTTTTTTTACATCCTCCGCGACATGCCCAAGTTCCTTAAAGATATTTTTTGGCTCAAATTCCACGGCATGCATCAGGCGGCGCCAGGATTTTTCATAGCTCTCGATAGCTTTTACCGGGTCCGCTGCGGTGGCCTTGAGGGCGTTCTGAATGTCCTTGAGGTAGTCGGAGAGCACAAGACCCTTCCACATTTCCCCGGCAAAGTCCGGCCCCAGCTCGGTATAGGAATTATCCGCCGACAGAATAAATACCACCACATTTTCAAGGCGCAGATCCCGGAAGAGGTTTTCGTAGTAAACAAAATACTGTCCCGTCCTGCACGGGCCGGTAGTAATCGGCACAAAGAGGAGGTACAGTTCGTCCTTGCGGTACTTTTCGCCGGCGAAGAACTGAAGGGCGCTTCCCAGCACCAGGTGGCTCGGCACGCACTCCTTCCCCGAGGCGTGGGAGCGGGCGACCTGCACGGTCTTGGCGGTGGCCACCGGCAGGGCTTCCGCGTTGATCCCGAGGCTGCGTATCGCCGCTCCCATGTACTCGGTGGAGATGGCCCCCATGTTGGAAAGCAGCACCCGTACCCGCTTGTTGTCCCGGATACGTACCTTTTCCCCGGTCTTGTCGTTTTCGATACGCACATCCTCCCCGGTAGATACCGCGTCCGGATCGTACACAAAACGCCAGCCGTTGCTGTAACGCTCCGCCTCCAGATCGCCCTTCTTTGCCCGGTACCCGTCGATGATGTCCAGGAAGGCCTCTACCCGGGTATCGATCCCCGCGTCGGCGGAGTGGGAGTCCAGTTCCAGTACCAGGAAGGGTTTTTGCCCCATGATCCACTTGATGTAATGGAGGATGAACGAATCCGGCGCGCAGGAAAAGTTTGTGATATAGGTGACGTAGATGTTGTCTTCTTTTTTCAAGAGAGACGCCGACTTTACATCCTGCTGCCCGTAGTACCAGTACATGTTGGGAAAGATGTTTTCATCGTTGAAGGGCAGAATGTCGAAGGGCACCACCGAGTATCCCCGGGTGGAGAATTTCCGGGGGATGCCCATGTTTGCCTCCGGAGTAAAGGCGTTGTAAGGCCGCCCCAGGAGGGCGATTACCGGCCGGTTTGCCTTGCGGGCCTCTTCCAGGGCCTCTTCCCCGAGCTTGCGGGCTGCGGCGAAGTACTCCTGCTGTTTTGCCAGGGCCTTCTCAAAGGCGGCCTTTGTCTCCCCTTTATCAATACCCAGCCGTTCGTTCATCAGGTTGAAAAGTTCCAGGGCCTTCCCTTCCCCGAATTTAAAACTCACTACCAGGGGCAGGAACTTGTTCTTATCGATTTCCGGAAAGGCCTTTTCTATATAGTAAGGCAGGGCCTGGGTTATAGGGCAGAAGTTCGCGTGCACCTCTTCCTCATAACTGGGCATATCCCGGAAATGGGGGAGCAGCACATAATCCACCCCCTTGTCGAGGCAGTCCTGCACCGCGCCGTGGGCGATTTCCGCGGGGAAACAGTAAGTTGATTCCGAGCGGGCAACCCCGGCATGGGCCACTTCCGTGGAAAGCACGGTCCTAATCCCCAGCTCATGGAAGAACCAGCTGTACAGGGGGTAAAGCGTGTGGGTGGAAAAACACCGGGGAATCCCGACAGTATAACCGCGTTTATAGTTAGCGGCGAGCTCCTCGGCGGGGGCGGCGTACTCCTCAAACATCAGTTTTTGGCGTTTTTCAACATAGTCAAAAACAGGAATATCTTTTACATGTTTGCGCATATTGGTATATTTGTTGCAGCGGCCGCCGAACATGTACTTGCTACTGTTCACGTTTAGTACCTGGATGGGGCAGCGGTTCTCGCAGGCTTGGCAGGTAAAGACCCGCTCGTAACCTATCTCCCGGTTGATAAGGTCGTCGATAACTACCCTCGTTTCGTCGAGGAGGCCATCCGCGTGTTTCCGCTTCGCCAGTAACGCTACGCCGAAACAGCCCATGAGCTCCGGAGCGGGGGGCACCAGGATCTCCTTGTCCAGGAGCATGGCGAAGGCCAGGGGAACCGCGGGGTTCTTTGCCACCCCGCCCTGGAGGAAGATCTTTCCGCCGATGGTGCGGTTTCCCACCACCCGGTTCAGGTAGTTTGAAACAATGGAACAGGCGATCCCGGCGGTGATATTTTCCCTGCTCGCCCCCTGCTGCACCGCCTTGCGTATATCGCTGTTGATAAAGGCCGAACAGTGCTCCCCGAATTTACAGGGCGCGTCGGCTTTTAACGCAATGGGGCCGATGTCCTTGGCGCTGTGGATCGAAAGATCCCCGGACGCGCTTTCCTCAAGGAAGGAACCGGTCCCGGCTGAACATGCCTCGTTCATGGCGTAGTCAATGGGAACCCCGTTTTTGAGGAGCACGTACTTCGCGTCCTGCCCGCCGATCTCAAAGATGGTCTCCACCTCCGAGTCAAAGTAGGTGGTGCCCACCGAGTGGGCGATAATCTCGTTGTAGACCCCCGGGGTTTCCAGGAACACCCCGAGAATTTCCCGGGAAGATCCGGTGGTAGTGACCAGCCGTATATCCGCTTCCTTGCCCCCCGTGTCGGCAACGATCTTTTCCTGAATAATACGGAGGCACTCTTTCAGGGCCTTTACCGGATCGCCGTGGGTCCTGCCGTAGTGGCTCGCCACGATTTCGTCGGTTTCCAGGTCAACAAGGCAGGCCTTGGTCGTGGTGGAACCGCCGTCCACGCCGAGTATGTACTTACGTCCCGGCTGTACTTTCCCTTCCTTCGCCTCAAAGAACTTGACCTTGTTCTCCCAGTCAACCAGGGCGCCCAGGGCGCCAAAACGAACCGCATTCGGTTTGAGCAGTTTTTCTACCGATGGAAGGGGGCTCCCCGATTGGGATGCCAGCGCCGCGGCGCCCAGGGCTTCGAAAACCGGCGCTTCTTCGGGGATGATAAAATCAATCTCCGGCGCCTTTTCCCTGATAAAGCGGATGATGTGCCGGTTCAGGGTGATGCCCCCGGCGAGCACTACCCGGCCGTTCGTAACCTTAGCCCGTTTTAAAAAGTCGATAACCTTGACGGCCATCACATCCGACAGGGATAGTACAATATCATCTTTTGTGGCTTCCCGCTTGTTGAGCCGGTGGGTACAATCGCTCTTCATAAACACCGAACAGCGGGTGGAAAGGGAATAAACCCTGGCCTCGCTGGAAACCTTGTCAATATCCGCCAGGGTCATGTCCATACGGGCAAGCTGCTGCTTGAGGAACTCTCCGGTCCCTGAGGCGCATTTGTTCCCCGAAAAGTTGTTGATGATCTTCCCTGACCCGTCCAGGGAGTAGACCACCAGGTCTTCCCCACCCATGCTCACCACCGCGCCGGCCTTAAGGTCCAACGCCTTAAGGGCCGCTTCGGTGCAGAGGGGCTCCAGGGTCCCCGCGGCGTCGAACATGAACCGGCCCTCATTCCCCGTTACCAGGGTGGGCGTGCCTTCCGGAATCCGGCCTTCCGCAAGCAGCTTCCGCACGGCCGCCGCGAAATCCCCTTCATGGGGGATAAAGGCGCTCCATTTGGCCTTGTTATCCTCCACCAAAACCATTTTCAGGCTGGTAGAACCAATATTAATACCTAACGATTGCATATTTTCCTCACCGCATAAAATTTTTCACAAAACGGCCGCCATATAGTATACTAAAATACTCAATTACTCAATTATCACAATTTGACAGTTCTTTCAACCGTGTCAGTAACATAACAAAATTAGGGAGCTGAGACAATAGAGGCGGGAGCCCTGCAACAATTCAAAATTGAAAGGCAGTTTTTTCATAAATTTTTTAAAAAAGACTTGCACTTTAAATTAATAATGATTATTATTATTAATATGAGAGAATCAGATTTTAGCATAGTAGAACGCAAGCACAGCAAGAAGCGGGAAGCTATATTGAAAATCATCCGGTCTACCGATTCCCATCCTACGGCCCGATGGGTCTATGAGCGGCTCAAACCGGAGATTCCGGATCTGTCCCTGGGGACGGTGTACCGGAACATCAGCCTTTTCAGGCAGGAGGGAAAGGTGGTTGCCCTGGGGGTCGTGAACGGCGAGGAGCACTACGACGGCTTTACCGAGCCCCACCCCCATGGCGTTTGTGAATG
>JAITNM010000245.1 GCA_031290475.1 Treponema sp.
AATCAAAATTATTACTTTTTATACTTGTTATAAAATATTCACATTGGCTTTCTATCGCACATAACTTCTGCTTAGTGTGGTTCCTCAGAGCCGGTTAAGGCGGGCCAGGAAGGCCTTGGTGCGTTCCTTGCCGGGGTTGTCGATCACGTCCCTGGCGGGCCCCTCCTCGACAAAGGCGCCGCCGTCCATGAAGAGGACCCGGTCCGCCACTTCCCGGGCAAAGGGGATCTCGTGGGTCACAATCACCATGGTCATCTTTTCCGCAGCCAGGTCCCGGATAACCTTGAGGATTTCTCCGGTAAGTTCCGGGTCCAGGGCGCTCGTGGGTTCGTCGAAAAAGAGTACCTCCGGATCCAGGGCGAGGGCCCTGGCAATGGAGACCCGCTGCTGCTGGCCCCCGGAAAGTTCGCAGGGGTAGGCAGTGGCCTTGCCGGAAAGGCCCATTTTTTCAAGGAGCGCCCTTGCCCGCCCTTCCGCTTCCTTTTTACTGCGGCGCAGTACCCGTACCTGGGCTTCGGTAATGTTCGTTGTCGCCGAAAAATGGGGGAAGAGGTTGAAATTCTGAAACACCAATCCTACCTTAAGGCAGATCTCCCTCAGGGCGTCACGGTGGGCATAGACCCCGTCGCGCACCATATCTTTTCCCGCCAGGGTAATGCTGCCGCCGTTTACCAGTTCAAGATGGGTCACGCAGCGAAGCAGGGTGGACTTCCCCGATCCTGAAGGGCCGAGAATGGCCACCACTTCTCCCCGGTTCACCGTAAAGGAGAGATCTCTTAAAACTTCCAGACTTCCAAAGGATTTTGAAAGGGAGCGGACGGTAATAACTTCCATTGCTAACCTAAACCTCGTGCGGCCTCTTTGGCCGTACAAATAAATCGAACATGAAACCATTCATGCCGCGCCCCGCCTTTATGAGTAATAGGAAAGCTTTCTTTCCGCCTGGGTAAACGCCACGGTTACTACCCAGTTCATGACAAGGTAGAAAAGGCCGGCCACAAAAATCGGGGTAGTGGAAAATTCCCTGGCCGAAGCGTTCTGGGCGGCATGAAACAGTTCCGCTACCCCGATCACCTGGGCAAGGGCGGTATCCTTTACCAGGGTAATCACTTCGGTCCCCGTGGCGGGGAGTATGCGCTTTGCCACCTGGGGAAGAATGATCCTCATAAAGGTCTGGGAACGGGTAAAGCCCAGGACCTTGGCCGCCTCATACTGGCCTTTGGAGATGGACTCAATGCCTCCCCGGTAAATTTCCGCAAAATAGGCGGCGTAATTCAGCGTAAAGGCGATGATCACCGCAGTAAAGCGGTTGTAGGAAAGCACAAACCGTACAGCTCCCCAAAATGCGGGAGAATTAATAGCGCCGGAAAAATTATCATTTAAAAACTTAAAGAGGTACTTTGGGGCAAAGTAGATAAAGATGAGCTGCAGGATAAGGGGAGTGCCGCGCATAATAAGCAAATAAAAATTGATTACGCCCCGCACGGCCGGATTTTTTGACATCCTGCCAAAGGTGATCGGCAGCGCCAGGGGAAGGGAAAAGAGCAGGGTCAGAAAAAAAATTTCCAGGGAAATTCCCGCCCCCTTGGACATAATACCGATCATCTGAAACATACAGCCTCTTTTTCACCAAGGAAAGCACTGATTAACGCAACCGAGCGTTAATCAGTGCTACTTTAATGTGGTATTTGCGCAATGAAATGAGCAAATACATAGGGCAACGCTGATTAGCGTCAAGTTAATCGGCGTTGCCCTAGGGGAAGAAACTCGTTTACTTCCCGATAAGAGAAATATCCGCGCCGAGCCACTTGGTAGAAATACTGGCGACCGTTCCGTCCTTAGCCATATCGAGAAGGGTTTGCCACACCTTGTCAACCAGAGCCAGTTCTCCCTTACGGAAACCGATGCCGAATTCCTCCGCCACCAGGGTTTCATCCAGAATGCGGAAGGCCTTTCCCGACCGGTTAATGTTATCGTTGGCAACCACAAGGTCGATAAGAATCCCGTCGACGCCCCCCACATCCAGGTCCATCAGGGCGGTGAGGTAGTCTTTGTACTCGATCACCTCTTTTACACCGGCCTTAAGTTCCACCGCTTCATCCAGGGCGTCCACCGATGAGGAGCCCGCCTGTAGGCCGATGATCTTTCCCTTAAGGTCCGCCAGGGTTCTGATGGGCGAAGATGTCTTAACCACGATAACCTGGGCGTTTTTGAGATACGGCGGGGTATAGCTAATCACCTGCTTCCGTTCCTCGGTGATGGTGAAGCCGTTCCAGATACAATCGATCTCTTTGGTGTTGAGTTCCTGTTCCTTGGCGTTCCAGTCAATAGGCTGTAGCACCAGTTCAACCCCCAGGCGTTTCGCCACTTCCTTCGCCAGGTCCACATCGTATCCCACGATCTCGTTGTTCTCGTTACGGAACCCCATGGGCGGGAAGGAATCGTCCAAACCCAGAATCATTTTCTTCCGGTTCCGGATGTATTCCCAGGATTTATCCCCGCCGCTGCCGGCGTCCTTTTTTCCGCCTGCGAAAACCGAGCCGAGGGCCACAACCGCGCACAATGCCATAATTACAATTCGTTTCATTAGTTCCTCCTTGATACAGGGGTATACCATATTCTTGCGGCAATGTAAACTTAGTAACAGGTTGTTACGGTGAAATTTGATTTAGTGGTAGCCAATCCGGCGGGAAATATTACGGTCTTTGTTTTGCCGCCGGCGCCGGCGGCAAAACGGATCCGCCTCTCCATAGCGCTCCTTGCCGACCCCGCCCTCAGGGCGGAGCAAGTTGCCTTCGTAATTCCGCCCCATTCCGCCGGGGGACGGCGCCGGTATTGGCGGCTTGAAATGATGGGGGGTGAATTCTGCGGTAATGCCGCCCGGAGCTTCGGCCTTCTTGTGGCGCAAGAGACCGGACTCCTGGGCCAGCACCGGGTAATGATAGAAAGCAGCGGCGCGGACAGCCCCCTTCCGGTACAGGTAGACACGGAAGCAGGCCGGGCGGAGGCGGAGATACCCGGCCCCCGTTCTATAAATACCCTGGAATTTGAAGGCCGTACGCTCCCGGTCTGCGAATTCGACGGGATCACCCACGTAATCGCCGAGGACCTTGAACCGGCCCGGGAAACCTTCTTCGCCATAAAGACCCTGTACGAGAACGCTCCGGCCCGGAACTCCGCCCTCCGGCTCGATGCGTTCGGCGTGATGTTTTATAACAGAAAATCCGGGTTCATGTCCCCCCTGGTATACGTGTACGCCACCGAATCCCTGGTGTTCGAGTCAAGCTGCGGATCCGGGTCCGCCGCGCTGGCTTCTTATAAAAGCCGGGAACTGGCGGACGGGGAAAAGCGGTACGAAATCAGGCAGCCCGGCGGCGTTATTGAGACCAGGGTTGTAAAACGGGGAGGGGCAATCATTTCCGCCGCCATCGGCGGACCGGTAGAAATGCGGCGATTGGCATCATATACATTTACTTCGGCCTTGTGGTAAGAATTCTTAAATTCTTGTGATATTCCGGCGCTTTCAAAGTAAACGCAGGAACCCTGCCTCCGGTTAAAGCGTTTTGGCTCCCATTCCCCTATATATGGGTATGGAGGTTAACCAATCATGAAACACAAAATGCTCTCCCCCCTTTTGGACTTCGTCTTCAAGGACCTCTTCGGCGATGTCCGCCGTATCATCAACGTCGAGATCCAGGCCGCTTCCTTTCCGGAACTGACCAAACGCTTCGTCCTCTATTCCGCGAAGCTCCTTACCGGGCAGATCAAGAAAGGGGGCGATTACCGGGACATTGAACCGGTGGTGAGTATCATTATCTTAAACGACACCCTGGTCCCTGACGACAAGAACTATTATAATACATACCGGATACGGAACGTTGAGACCGGGGTGGAGCTGACCGGCGTTTTAGAGATCAACCTTCTGGAATTGTCCAAGCTGCCCCC
>JAITNM010000204.1 GCA_031290475.1 Treponema sp.
AAAATCAACAAGGCGGTACAGACCGCTTTCAAGATTGACCGCAATGTGCTTTATGGCGCGCCTGTTCTTGTGCTGGTTTCATCATCCGAGCCAAAGTTCCCCAATATCCAGTATGCCAACGCCGCCTGCATTATTGAGAATATGCTCCTGGCCGCCGCCGATGCCGGAATAGACAGCGTATACCTCTGGGGGCCAACAACGGTAATCGCGCAGAATTCCGAATTGCGGAAGGAATTAGGTATCCCGGACGAGTTTACCCCGGTTTCCGGTGCGGCTTTAGGCTACGCAATCGAAAACAATCCTGCAGAGAAAACACCGGGTATTACACTCGCTATCAACTATGTTTAAGGAGAAAACAATTATGACTTTATATGAAACTATTTTTACCCGCCGGAGTGTGAGGCAGTACGATAAAGCCCCGTTGGATAGTACGGCATTATCCACAGTCCGCGAAGTTCTGGACAACGCGAAACAATTGCCCGGACAAAGTGCGAGGTTCGATATCCTGACCGCTAACTTTCTGAAACGCTGCCCTGCTCCGCAAGCGATTTTGGCCTTTGCGGATAACGGCGCAATTTCTTCCCTCAATATCGGGTATACCCTGCAAGGAGTAGACCTGTATTTACAGAGCATTGGCTTGGGCAGTGTGTGGCTTGGCAGCGCAAAGCCGGCTGCCAACCCTAAAGATTACCGTATTATACTGGCCTTTGGCAAAACCGAGGCGCCCATTCGCGCAGGGGAGCGCGAGTTCAAGCGGAAGGCCGTTTCTGAAATCAGCAATGAAGATAACGCCATTGCCAACGCCGCCCGGCTTGCGCCCTCCGCTGTTAATTTTCAGCCGTGGAAATTGCACTTTACATCCGATAAGGTAACCGTTCAATCAAACAGCCGCGGTATCGGTAAACTGCTCATGGCAAACTTCCAGAAAATTGACCTGGGAATTGTGCTCAAACACATAGAACTGGCAATAGAACACGAAGGGAAATCCGTCACCGCGATTACACCCAAAGAAGACAGCAAGACCTTCTCGGTAGAGGTAAGCTATGCCTAATATCATTTACTGGTTTTCCGGCACCGGAAATTGTCTGGCTCTTGCCCGGTCGGCCGCAGGAAAATTGCCGGACACGGAAGTAACACCCATGATGACCCTGTGAAACAACAACGATATACCGGTCAAAATTAAAAAAGACCCTCCTCTAAAGTTGATGACGTTTCTGTCGGAAACATTTCAGGGCGTAAAAAAGATATTCAATGACTCCTATAAAATTCATTGCACGGGCTGCCACTATTGTATGCCATGTCCGCACGGTGTAAATATTCCGGTTAAGGTGATGAGTTTTGGAGCGAAAATTTTTATGAGGAAAACTCATTGACCGGGACGCCGCACTTCGTTTTCCACGTTTATCAGTACTGGTAGGCTGCCTTTTTCGTATTGCCGCCACCTCCTGGTGTTGGTCTCTTTCCTCTTCAGGCGTGAGGAAATCTTCCTGTTCGTGCAGCACCGTTCAGGCGGATGCCATGGTTTTCAGTACTTTCAGGTAATCCTCTTCCGTCATGGGCCGGGGGTTGCTCTGGTTTGAAATATTCTCTCCTGCGGTCCTGGCAATAACAGGAAAATCTTTTTCATCCACACTGAGGCTTGAAAACAGGGGAAGTTTTACTTCCTGCGCTAATTTGCGTACCGCTTCTACTGCCGCCAGGGCTCCTTCCCTCCCCTGATCCGGTTTTAAACCCATTGCCCGGGCAATTCGGGCATATCCGTCCACGCAGTAATTCAAATTGTATTCCATTATAAAAGGCAGGATGATAGAATTACAGACGCCGTGGGGAAGATCGTACATGCCCCCCAGGGCTGCGGTGATGCAGTGTGCTGACGCCGCATCGGAATGGCTGAAGGCAATTCCCCCCAACATGCTGCCCATGAGCATTTTGCTGCGGGCGCTAAGATCACTGCCATTTTTGAAAACCACCGGCAGATTTTGTGCGATCAGCTCAACCGCGTAAAGCGCCGCCGCGTCCGCAAGGGGTTCCGCACAGGAAGCGGTGTAGGCTTCAATGGCATGGGCCAGGGCGTCCATGCCGGCGGAGGCGGTAAGGGCGGGCGGCGATGCAAGGGTAAGTTCGGGATCACAGAGGGCGATTTTCGCCGCGGCGCAGGCGTTCTTGATAGTCATCTTGTAATGGTTAGCCGTATCGGTGATCATCGCAGAAAAGGTAAGTTCGCCGCCGGTACCGGCGGTGGTAGGGATGGCAATCAGGGGCGGTATAGTTTTCGACGCCCCGGCCATACCTTCAAAGGCCTTAATGTTGTCCCCCTTGTTGGCGATGAGCACGCCCGCCGCTTTGGCGCAGTCAATGGGGCTGCCGCCGCCTATGGCCACCATGCAATCGGCACGGGCCTTGCGATACCGGTATGCGGCGGCGGCAACGGTTACATCCCTGGGGTTTGCCTCAACCCCGTCAAAAATCACAGGTTTAAATTCTTCCCCCAGTTTCTCCAGGGCTTTTTCCAGGATTCCCGCCTTTATCACTCCGGAATCGGTAATAAAAAGGGGATGAACGCCGCCCAATCCGGTAATAAGGGAGCCCAGGTCTTTGATACACCCCGGACCAAAGACGATTTTTGTGGGCAGTGTGAAAGAAAAAGATTGATTCCATATAGTCATAGGCGCCTCCGTTAAGATCCCGCTTCAACCGTTATATTCTCTGTCAACATTATTTGTAATGTCAATGAGATCCCGAATTTTCCGCACCGCTTGAAACCCTGTCTTTCTTTCCGGTATACTACTCAAATTATGGAATTAACGCAAGAATCTATAGGCGGCCTTACGGTCAACGAAGTGGAGCTTATGAAGCGTATCGCCGAACGGCTTACCATAAATAAGGGGCAGGTTTCGGCGGTGATAGGGCTTTTGGCGGAGGGAAGTACCGTACCCTTCATAGCACGGTACCGGAAAGAAAAAACCGGAAGCCTGGACGAAGTGCAAGTCCGGGATGTGGATCATCTTTTTAGCAGCGGGAAAAATCTGGAAAGCCGGCGGATTGAAATTATCCGCCTGATCTTTGAACAGGGAAAACTCACCGAATCCTTGTACGATAATATTATAAAAGCCGCAACCTTGACGGAGCTTGAGGATATCTACAGTCCCTACAAACGCAAGAAGAAGACCCGGGGAATGGCGGCTGTGGAAAAAGGGCTTGAACCTCTGGCGGATGCCATGCAGGAACTGGAAGAGGCCGCCCTGCGGGAGAAGGCGGCGGAATTCCTGAAACCCGCCGATAGTCCTGATATATCAGAGCATCCTGAACTGGCGGTAGAAACAGTAGAAGACGCGCTCCAGGGGGCCATGGACATTATTGCCGAACGGACTGCCCAGGATCCGGAGAACCGGGCGAAAATAAAAAGCTTCTACCTCAAAGACGGCAGGATTATTGTTAAAGGATCAGGCGCGGCGGGCAAAGGCGATGAAGAAGCAAAAAAGACCTCTACTTATCAGATGTATTGGGATTATACCGAGCCCCTTTCTCAGATTAAATCCCACCGGGTTTTGGCGGTGAACAGGGGAGAACGGGAAGGGGTCCTGGAAGTCACCATTGATGTAGATGAAGATACCGCCGTAGTATTACTACAGAAAAAGCACGAATTCCACAATGACTACCATAAGACGGCTATTGAAGACGCCCTGAAGCGGCTCCTCTCCCCGGCGGTTGTCCGCGAAATTCGGGGGGATAAGGGAGAAGAGGCGGATGATCACGGAATTTCAATATTCAGCCAGAATCTCAAAAATCTTCTGATGCAGCAGCCTATTAAGGGAACGAGGGTTCTGGGCATCGATCCGGGGATACGTACCGGCACAAAATGCGCGTTTCTGGATGATACCGGGAAGTACCTGGGCAATTTTGTCATCTACAACCACAAGGTTGAAGAGGCAAAAAAGGTTATCCTTGAGGGAATCAAGAGCTACGATGTACAGTTGGTTGCCGTAGGAAACGGAACCGGTACAAAGGAAGTACAGGATATCGTATCCCAGGTGATTTCAGAAAATAATCTGGAAGTGCTGTACACCGTAGTAGACGAAGACGGCGCCTCGGTGTACTCCGCCAGCGACATAGCCAGGGAGGAATTCCCCGAGTTGGATCTGACAATCAGAGGGGCAATTTCCATTGGAAGGCGGCTCCAGGACCCGCTTGCGGAACTGGTGAAGATAGACCCCAAATCTATCGGGGTCGGGCTCTATCAGCACGATTTGAATCAGAAAAAACTTTCCGAAACTTTGGACGAAGTGGTATCCTCGGTGGTAAACAACGTGGGGGTGAACCTCAATACGGCCAGCGTATCCCTGCTCAAATACGTATCGGGCATCAACAGTTCTCTTGCGAAGAAAATCGTGAAGTACCGGGACGAGAAGGGAAAAATTTCCTGTAGGGAAGAATTAACCACCGTACCGGGAATGGGGCCCAAGAGTTACGAACAGTGCGCGGGATTCCTCAAGATCCCCGAAAGCGTCGATCCCCTGGATAATACATGGGTCCATCCGGAAAACTACGAGATCGCCCGGAACATCAAGAACACCATCACGACAACAGGAAACCTCAACACCGCGGAAGCGGCGTCGCTCAAGGAAAAGTACGGCGTAGGGGATACCACCATCAACGATATTGTGGAAGAACTCAAAAAACCGAACCGGGATCCCCGGGAAGGCTTTCCAAAGCCCATCATGCAGAAGGGAGTGGTAACTTTTGAGGATCTCAAGGAAGGGATGATGATCACCGGGAAGATCAAGAACGTAGTGGACTTCGGCGCCTTTGTGGACCTCGGAATCAAAGAAACAGCATTGGTACACATTTCACAAATGAGCGATCACTTTGTAAAAGACCCCCTGGACGCGGTAAAGGTAGGGGATGTACTGGAATTCCGAATCATCAGTCTGGACCTGGACCGGCGCCGCATCGGACTTTCACGGAAAAGCGACAGCCCTGCCCAGGCAAGGCCCGGCGGCGGTAATGCCTCAGGCGGCGGCGCCGGAAGCAAAACGGCGAACGGCGCCCGTGGGGGCGGGAAAAAGCGGATTGTAGCGGTAAAAGCCGGCGCCCGGAGCGAACGGAAAACCGGCGCTCCCCAGAGGCAGGCCAAAGAAGGGGACAAGGCCGGAGTTCATACCGGGACCGGTGAAACACCCAGAGGCGGCGGCGGGCATCGCTTCGAAGGCAATCCGGGGACCGCGGTCCCCGGGAATCTCGGTCCCCGGGGACCGGCCGGCGGCGGACAGCCTGCCCGGGACGACGATGGGACCATGTACAACCCCTTCGCGGAAGCGTTCAAAAAGGCGGACGACAGAAAGAACAGCAAAAAACGGTAGCGCTCCGCGGGCAAGCTCCGATGGCTCAAATATAAAATTCCGCCCAACGGACCCGGCCCGCAAGCACAGTCTCCCGAAGACGCCTTTCCTGATCGTTTAGATTTCTCCCCGAGCCGCTCTTCACTTCCAAAAAGATTACCTCGCCGATATCCTTGCCGTTCATGCCCTTAAACACGATGAAATCCACCGGCTTGCCCACAAAGCGGCAGTCCCCGGGGTCAAAGGGAAAGCCCGGGAGCAGGGGCGCCATCTGTTCCGACACGAGGCCGCCGATCACCGCCCGGGACTGCCTGAGCCGGGCCTTGACCACGTCCTCAAGCTTGTGGGCCTCCCATTCCGCCGCCTCCCGCTTTCTGCCGTACCTGGTTCCAAGGCGAAGGCCGATAAACAGAAAAAGTACGCAAAATAAAGCAAAGACAGCGATTATACCTATGAGCTGGGGGGAAAAGCTTTCCATGATTCACCGGGAGGGATGATCCCCGCCGCCGTTCCGGGACAAAGCATCCTCCGCGCTCCGGGGATCATCGTTCTGCGGTTCCGTGCTTTTACCGGCGGCCCTGCCTGCGCGGCCGGAACGAATCGGCCTGAGCTTTTCTTCGCTTACCAGGGCGGGGTCATCCACCCCAAGGGGGAGTTCCCGGCCTTCCTCGAATTCCACATCTTCCTCTTCGAAAACAAATTCCGGACTGGGAGGAGGTTCTTCGGTAACCGCAAGCCCTTCATTTCCCAACCGTGCGGAAATAACCTTGGTTACCCCCGACTCCGCCATGGTGATCCCCAGGAGGGTACTCGCGCCGGTTACGGTTTTCTTGTTATGGGTAATTACGATGAACTGGCTTGTATTGCCGAATTCACGCAGTAATTGTACAAAACGGCTCACGTTCTGTTCGTCAAGGGCGGCATCGATCTCGTCCAGCAAACAGAAGGGGCTGGGCTTTACCAAATAGGTAGCGAACAGTAACGCTACGGCGGTCATGGATTTCTCGCCTCCCGAAAGGAGGGTGATGTTTTCAAGTCTCTTTCCTGGGGGCTGGGCGTAAATTTCAATACCCGTTTCCAGCACATGGTTAGGGTCTTGATAACGGAGTTCCGCCCTGCCGCCGCCAAAAAGACGGCGGAACATATTGTGAAAGTTCCGTTTAATTTTATTGTAGGTCGCTTTAAAGAGTTCTGCGGACTCCGACCGGATTTCCGCGGTGATCTTTTCCAGATCATCCCGGGCCTTGGTGAGATCCCCAAGCTGGCTGGTGAGAAATTCATAACGCTCTTTGGTCTCCGCAAATTCCTCGGGGGCCATGAGATTCACCTGCCCTAAATCCCGCAGGGAGGAACGGGAGAAAGCAAGTTTTTCCCGCAATTCAGCGGGAGCGGCGGTAATGGTGAAAATCCGCTCCTCAAATTCCATAAGGTCCCGGGAGTGGGTTTCCCGGAAGTTATCCTGGATGTTTTTAATTTCCGTTTCCGACTGCACCAGTTCCAGATGGGTCTTCTCCATCCGTTCCTTGGTTTTGGCCAGGTCGATCATTTTCTTTTTAACCGTTTCCTGGGTTCCCGCCACATCCCCGTTCCGCCTGGCAATGTCTTTTTCCAGCTTTTCCAGATTCGCCGTAAGTTCCTTGCCTTTCTTTTCGATTTCGGCAAGTTCCTCTTCCGTACTTTCGATCCGCCCGGCAAGTTCGTCAAAGCGCTTGCGGAAAAGGAAGAGCTCGTCCCCCAGGGTTTTAAGCAGGGCTTCCTGACCGGCAAGTTCCCGGCGGATGAGCTTGGCCTGTTCCTCTGCGGCCTGGGCCTGGGTGGTCATCCGCATCCGGTTTACCCGCAGCTCTTCCAGGGTTTTCCGGTATTCGTTAATCTTGCCGTTCAGCTCCTCATTATCCCCCCGAAGGCGGATGATACCCCGCTGCCGTTCAATGACCCCCTCTTTGGAAGACCGGATCTTCGCGTCCAAAGCCCGCTTTTTGGTGATAATACCTTCAGGGGCAAGGAAATCGTCCAGGAACGCGGGGGTGCTTTTCCGGTAGGATTCAAACAAGGTACGGGCCGTCTCGGTATGTTCGGCCGCTTCTCCCAGGGCGGTAACGAGCCCTCCTGCAATATGGCGCAGTTCTTCCCCCGACGGCGAGGTTCCTCCGTCGGCAGCCCGGTCCGCCGCAGCGGCCAGATCCCGAAGCAGGGTCTCCCGGCCGGAGAGGAGGGTCTTGAGCAGGCCCAGGGTGTTCTCTATGGCGGCCTCGGCGTTGCGCCGTTCCGCCGCCGAATAACCCGCCTCTTTAAGCCCTGCGTCCAAAGCGGCCACAATATCGTCGGTAATAGCTTCCAGATCCTTCTCGTGCAGGGCCCGGTCCTGTTCCAGGCCCCGGATCTCTTCCTCGAAACGGCGTATGTTCAGATCGTTTTCCCCAATACGGGAAGCGGCAAGGTGTATGTTCTCCTCGAAAGAACGGATATTATCTTCTATATCAGCGGCCTGTTTCCTGAGGTCCCGAACCACCCCGTCCTGTTCCCCGGCATCGTCGTTTAACTCTTCGATCTTGACCTTTACCGCCCGTTCCCGGCCTTCACCCTGCTGGATTGCGGTTCTGGTTTCCTCCCGCTGTTCCGCAAGGAGCCTCCCTTCCTTTTCCCGGGCGTTCTTTTCCACCGCCAAGCCGTAGATGTTTTTCTGGTATTCAATGAGCTTTTCTTCCAATGAATTAACCGCATCCATGTTCTCTTCCAGGGACCTGTTAACGGCGTCAAGATCGGCCTGA
Source organism: Treponema sp. (assembly GCA_031290475.1). Classification (GTDB taxonomy): domain Bacteria; phylum Spirochaetota; class Spirochaetia; order Treponematales; family Breznakiellaceae; genus JAITNM01. Next base: position 8,111 of record JAITNM010000204.1, read on the forward strand.
ATAGCGTCGCGTTCGGATGTACGTTTCCGCAAGTCCTCCCTGCGGCCGTCCAGATCGTAGCGGAACTGCTTTAGGCGGAGGAGCTGGATATCAAGTTCAAAATGGAAAATCTCATCCCGCAGCGTACGGTATTTTAAAGTTTTATCGGACTGTACCTTGAGGGTATCAAAGGATCGCTTTACCTCTCCCAGAACCCCCTCCACCTGGCGTATGTTTTCCTCGGTTTTAACCAGTTTCCGTTCCGCCTCCTGGGTCCGTATCTTAAACCGGGTGATCCCCGCAGCTTCCTCAAACAGGTAACGCCGTTCATCAGGTTTGGATGAGAGGATCTGGTCGATCTTGCCCTGTTCCATTACCGAATAGGCGGCCTTGCCGACCCCGGTATCCCAGAAGAGTTCCCGTATATCCTTGAGCTTTACCGGCGTAGCATTGATAAAATACTCGCTCTCCCCGGAACGGTAGAGCCGTCTTTTAATCTGAATTTCAGGTACATCCATGGGAAGAAGCCCTGCTTCGTTGGCTATGGTTAAGGCTACTTCCGCCACGTTCAGAGGCTTGCGGCTTTCCGTACCGTTGAAGATCACGTCTTCCATTTTTTCCGCCCGCAGGGACCTGGAAGCCTGTTCCCCCAAAACCCACTTGACGGCATCTACTACATTGGATTTACCGCAGCCGTTGGGACCTAAAAGAGCGGTTATCCCATCGGCAAATTCCACCCGGGTACGATCGGGAAAGGATTTAAAACCTAATATATCCAGAGTTTTTAGAAACATTCTATGTCCATAGTATCGAAAAGACGGAATAAATGGTAGCCCTTGTAAGCCCTGGGGTCTTATGCTATGTTGTTTTCTGCACAGGGTACAGATTAAAACAGCGAGGTGATTCAATGCGGATAGCTATAGCCGGGGGCGGGTGGTCGGGCTGCGCCGCCGCGGTTTCCGCCGTAAAACGCGGCGCGGAGGTGACGCTCCTTGAACGAACCGACATGCTCCTGGGGACCGGGCTCGTGGGGGGCATCATGCGGAACAACGGGCGGTTTACCGCTACCGAAGAATGTATTGCCCTGGGCGGCGGGGATCTCTTTACCCTGATTGACAAGAACTGCCGCCACAGAAATATTGAGTTTCCCGGCCACAAACACGCAAGCCTCTACGATATTTCTACCACTCCCGCCGAAGTGGAACGGCGCCTTGCCTCCCTGGGGGTAGAAACGGTGCTGGAAGCCCGGGTAAGCGGGGTGGAAGTTGACGGCGGTATTATCCGCAGCATTACTGCGAACGACAGGAACTATGGGGGAGATGTTTTTATTGACGCCACCGGAACCGCAGGCCCCATGAACAACTGTACAAAGTACGGCAACGGCTGCGCCATGTGCGTCCTGCGCTGCCCCAGTTTCGGCGGAAGGCTCAGCCTTACCGGCCTTGCAGGCATCGCCGAAATGGACGGGAAAAAAGCCGATGGTACTACAGGCGCCATGAGCGGTTCCTGCAAACTCCTGAAAGAATCCCTTGCCGATAGTATAGCGGAAAAACTAAATGCAACCGGTGTGGCGGTGATCCCGATTCCTCCTGAGTTAAAAGAGGATCACCTTTCCATCAAGGCCTGTCAGCAGTACGCTTTGCCCGAATTCAAGGACAACATTATCTTATTGGACACAGGCCACGCAAAACTCATGACCCCCTTCTTCGCTTTGGAACGGCTTAAAAAAATCCCCGGCTTTGAAAATGCCCGCTATGAAGATCCCTATGCCGGAGGCAGGGGAAATTCCATGCGTTTCTTTGCCATGGCGCCCCGGGACGACGCCCTGAAGGTTATGGGCCTGGAAAACCTTTTCTGCTGCGGAGAAAAAGCCGGCCTCCTCGTAGGCCACACCGAGGCCATTGTAACCGGAGTGCTCGCTGGCTACAACGCCGCCCAATACGGCGCAGGCCGGCCGGCGCTGACCCTGCCCCGCAGTCTTGCTATCGGCGAGGCCATTGCCTGGGTTCGGGAACAGATGGCGACAGCCGAAGGAAAGGGAAAGAAGTATACTTTTTCAGGATCCGTGCTTTTTGAGCGTATGAAGGAGCTTGGCCTTTACAGTACCGATACCGATGCTATCCGGCAGAGGGTCGCGGACTCCGGTATGGCGGGAATCTTTACCCTCACGGTATAAAGGCTACTTTAAAATCTCCGTATTTGCCGTCGGCATAATCAAAGGCCTTTTCCCACTCTTCCAGCTTGAAGGTGGTTTTGATCACGCCATCGGTTTTCAAAATGCCCTTGGAAATCCCGTCAATAACAAACGGGAAGCAGTAAGGGCTCAGGTGGGAACCCAGCACGTCAAGCTCTTTCCTGTCGCCGATGATCGACCAGTCTACAGTGGTAGGACCTGAGAATACGCTGAACTCTACAAAAGTACCGAGTTTTCTTATCACCTTGAGCCCCTGGATAACACTGGAAGGATGGCCGGTGGCTTCAATATAGATATCACAGCCGTACCCATCGGTCATGGCAAGGATCTCTTTTTCCACATCAACTTTGGAAGGATTAAAGGTATGGGTGGCGCCAAAGGCCCTGGCCTTTTCAAGACGGGCATCTACCATGTCCAGTGAGATAAGGGCCTTGGCGTTTTTGAGGGCCGCATAGGTTACCATACCCAGCCCCAGGGTACCGGCGCCGGAGATGACGGCCACATCGGTACACTGGATGTTCGCCCGGTCCACCGCGTGTTTCGAACAGCCGTAGGGTTCAATAAGCAGGGCTTTTTCCAGGGGCATATCCTTGGGAACCTTGTGAACCAGGGCGTTCCTGGTATAGCGCACATATTCCGCCATACCGCCGTTATATTCCACATGGAAGCCGTGCATACCGTGGGGCTGACACATCCAGTACTGACCGCTCTTACAAAAACGGCATTCGCCGCAAGGAACTATCTGATCCGCAGTAACCCGGTCGCCGAGGGCAAAACCCTTGACGTTCTTTCCCGTTTCGACGATATAGCCCAGAAATTCATGACCGGGGATGAAAGGCGGTTTTACCCAGCTCGGCTGAATATCATCACCCCAGAACATGGCGGCTCCATGCCGGCACTTTACATCTCCCGCGCAAATACCGCAGCCTTCAACTTTGATAATAATATCATCGTCGCCGCATTCGGGCGTAGGATACGCGCTCTCATACCGGTAATCGGCAGCGCTGTAAGCGACCAGCGCCTTCATTGTTTTGGGATAGTTACTCATACAAATCTCCTCCGTTATAAAAATCGGAAAACAGATCCTGTGTCAGCTGCCGGTATACTCCATAGGTTTAGGTATGTCAAGCGATAATTCCCGCCGCGGGGGCCGGGATGCCTCAACGAAAAAGACGCCGAAAGGGGGCTATACAAAGTTATTGATAACGGCTATACTACCAGGAACGTGAATACAACAAAAGAATCCAATGTATCTGCATTTAGTGACCTGATTTTAAATCCAACGCTACTGAATGTTCTTACCGCCAACAAATGGCTCCACCCTACGCCTATCCAGGCGCAGGCTATCCCTCTGATTTTGCAGGGCAAGGATATTCTGGGCATCGCCCAGACCGGCACCGGCAAAACCCTGGCTTTCGGTATACCGATTGTTAACTCCTTGCAGGAATCTTCCGCCGAGGCAAGCCGCCCGAAAAATGGCTTGAAGCGGGGTTCCTTCCCGGATAGCGGCGGCAATGCGCTCATCCTCGTCCCCACCCGTGAGCTTGCCCGGCAGGTTGCCGATACCATGCAGGTTATTTGCCAGCGTTTCCATATGCATACCTGCCTTTTGATCGGCGGCGCCTCAATGAGGGCGCAGCAGCAAAATCTGCGCAATGGTCCGCATATCATTATCGCCACGCCCGGCCGCCTGATCGATCATCTCAGGCAGAATACCGTCAGCCTGAACAGGGTGAAATACCTGGTACTGGACGAAGCGGATAGAATGCTGGACATGGGCTTTAAGCCGCAAATCGAGAAAATACTGACCGCCGTGCCGGTGCAAAGGCAGACCATGCTGTTTTCCGCGACCATGCCGGAGGAAATCCGGCAGATTACCCGTCAATACATGCAATCGCCGGCAACGGTGGAGATCGCGCCGGCCGGTACCGTGGTACAATCTGTCGAGCAAAGCCTGTACATTGTCCGGCG
>JAITNM010000213.1 GCA_031290475.1 Treponema sp.
TCGGCGACTTCGGCATGAAGCTTATCGGCATGACCACTCCCATATACGATGATGATGTACAGAGCGATGTGGAATACCTCAACAACATTCACGGCAGCTTCATGCTCGACATTGGAAACATGATGCCCTTTGAGCAGGTGAATATGCTGAAAAAACTCCGGCCCGATATTTTTATCGGCATACCGATTTGGGCCGCCCGGCTGGGATTCCCCACCACCCATGTGCTGGACATCAAGCGCCCCACCATGGGCTATCGCAACCTGGTCTACCTGGGCAACAAGATAGCCTTCAATCTGGAAAATCCCGGGCTTAACAAAAAGATTGCCAAATACGCGGCGCTGCCCTACAAACAGAGCTGGTACGATTCGGACCCCTTTAAGTTTATCAAGGAGCAATAATGAACACCCAGGAATTCACAATTCAAGAAAAGATTAACCGCCAAGTCAAATAAGTCGAATAAGTGAGGATTAAGGAATAAATCTTATGTTTTTCTTAACCTTCTTTGACTTCTTCGACTTTGCGGTAAAAAATTCTTTATTAAAGGAGTTATAGCATGTCCGCTATTCTGGAAAATCCCCACGGCAACTGCGCCCTGGGCGGGGCAAACGCGACTCTCACGGCAATCAGGCGGGTGGTTCCCATTTTTCATTCAGGCCCCGGCTGCGGTATGCAGACCACCGCCGGCGAGGCCAGCCAGGGGAGCGTGCGCCTGCCCTACTATGTAACCTACACCGCCTTACCCAGCACCAATATGCTGGAACGGGAGGTGATATTCGGCGGCGAGAAAAAGCTGGATGAGCAGATTGCGGGGGCGCTGGAAATTTTTGACGCCGACGCTTTCTTTGTACTCACCGGTTGTACCGCGGGAATAATCGGCGATGATATAAAAAGTGTTGTCCGTAAATATCAGGATGCGGGGCGGAACGTTTACGCGGTGAATTCCGCAGGTTTTTTAGGTGAAAGTTACCGGGGATACGAAATAGCAATACAGGCGCTGCTCGACAACATCGTTGATCCCAAACCCGCCGCGAAAGAAACCGGTATGGTGAATGTTCTGGGGATCATGCCCTATCACGATCCCTACTGGGAGGGAAACTTTGAGGAGATGGTACGGCTCCTCGAAAAATTGGGGCTGCGGGTAAACACCTTTTTCTCCCACAACCAGGGCATCGCCGACGTACGCCGTTCCTCATCCGCTTCACTTAATATCATACTGCACCCCTGGCTTTTGAAAAACGCGGCGGCGGAATACGAAGAGCGCTTCGGCATCCCCGCTTTCCGCTGGCCGGGCGCGCCCCTGGGGCCCACCGACACCGCAGCATTCCTCCGCGCCCTGGGGGAACGTATTGGACGGAGCGGGGAAGCGGAATCTCTTATAGAAGAGGAGAACCGTTATTTTTACCGTTATGTGGAAACCGGCCTGGGCCTGCAAAGCTGGCGGCGCTTTGCCGTGGTGGGGGAATCCACCAACGTCATTCCTATCACGCGCTTCCTTGCCAACGATTACAGTTTTACCCCCGAAGCCGCCATAGTAACCGATGCGGTGTTCCGCCCGGACGACAAACAGCGCGTCATCGATCAGTTGACCGGCCTGGAAGCCGTCCGTCCGCCGGAAGTGTTTTTTTCAGGCGACCAGTGGGAGATAAACCAAACCCTGGAAAAATTTCCCGAAACGACCTTGCTCGTGGGCAGCACCAACGAGGCGGAGTTCGCCATGAGTCACGGTATGCAGCATTTTATCGCCTGCTACCCGAACACGGAACGGCTCATCTACAATCGAAGCTGCGCGGGTTACCGGGGAGCGCTCACTTTCATGGAAGACATTTACTCCAATTTATAACCGGCTCGTTAATGTATGCGGCGTTAGCCGCAAATACTGAAAATCGAGCAGGAGGCTACCCATCAATTGAGCAGACCGGTATAATAAGCGGCATGTTTGATGATTGCATTATTATGGCCGGGGGCTCCGGCACCCGGCTTTGGCCGGCTTCAAATTCCCGTTTCCCCAAGCAGTTTCTTACAGGTCCCGGCGGTAAAAGCTTCTTCCACGCCGCCCTGGAACGGGGACTTGCCATAACTTCTTCGCCCGATAGTAAGTCTGCCGGCGGCAAGGCCGGCAGGGTTATCATCATAGCCGGTAAGGGTCATGTTCCCCATGTGCTCAACACCTGCGCCCAATTTTCCCTTGCCGAAAAAGGACGCATGGTTCTCATTTGTGAACCCATTGCCCGGAACACCGCTCCGGCCATAGCCTGCGGCGCCAGTTACGCCGAGCGCAGCGGCGGCGGCAGCCGTAAAATCCTGGTTCTCACCAGCGACCATGTGATTAATCCCCTTGAGGCATTCCGGAGGGACGCTGAAACAGCCGCCGCTTTTCTGGACGTTGAGGACAGCCTGGTAGTGTTCGGCATTCCACCCAGCCGTCCCGATACGGGTTACGGCTACATTGAAACCGCCGAAAGGCTAAACACCGTCTTAGATGCCGCCGCAGGCGGGGGCGTGTACCGGGCAGCGTCTTTCCGGGAAAAGCCTGATAGGGAACGGGCGGAACAGTTTCTTCAGGCGGGTAACTTTTTCTGGAATTCGGGGATGTTTGCCTTCAATTCTTCATTTATACTCGCCGAATTCCGCCGCAGTGAGCATGAGGCGCTGTCCCCCTTCGAGGGCCTTTCAATTCCCGGAAAGGAAGCCTACGAGGTAAAACAAGGTATCGGGGTACTGGAAAACTGGCCCGGTTTGGAAGAGGCCTACAGGGCGGTAAAAGCCGTTTCAATCGACTATGGGATAGCCGAAAAGTGCCGCTCGGTTGCGATGGTGGCGGCAGGCTTTAACTGGTTTGATGTGGGAAGCTGGGATGAATACGCCAAACTGCGGGAAACTGCCCGAGGCGCCGGTCCTGAACTTTACGCGGTTCCGGAAAAGGCGTCTGCCTCTGTTTTTGTGGATGCCGATATCCCGGTGGCCCTCTGCGGGGTGGAAGACCTCGTTGTTGTTATCAGGTCCGGCAAAGACGGCCGTCCCGCCGCGGCGCTCATCGCCAAAAAGGGAGAAACCCAGAAGGTTAAGGACATCGTAGAGCAAATCAAGGCCAAAGGCCATACGGAATTGTTATGAGCCTCCGCGGAGCTCCATTGACATTGCTCCAATGGGTGACTAGACTCATATACCGTGAAAGCCAAAAAACGGGTGCTTATCGTTACTGATAACGCTAAGCCGGCCAGGGATCTGGCGGATAGTATCGCCAAGGCGGCGCCGGAGGGCCTGGTAACGATAAAGTCCGCGGCGGATTTTTCCGGATCCGACATACTTCCTGCGGATATCTGTTTTTTTGGCTGCGTAACGCCCCGCCCGTCCTCGTTCTCTCATGTAGAAGAAGTGCTCTTTCATATCAACCTGGCCGGGCGGCCCTGCGGCCTCTTTTCTCCTGATTCACAGGAAGCGCTGGACTATCTTTCCGGCATAGTTCAGGACTCTGAATTAGCCGTTATTGCGCCTCCCTTTTTATCTTCTTCAAAGGGAGATGTTAAGGTATGGGCCAAGAATATTTTAAGGCAGAGGTGATGATTATGGGTAAGGATTTTGATTTAAACACTTATGTCAGGAAAATCCCCGATTTTCCCAAGAAGGGGGTGCTTTTTTATGACATTACGAGCATATTAATCAACCCCGTTGCCTTTCAGTACTGTGTAGATTCCATGGTTGAATACTATCAAAATAAGAAGATCGATGCGGTTGCCGCCATTGAAGCCCGGGGCTTCCTCTTCGCGGCTCCCTTTGCGGTCCGTCTGGGGGTTCCTCTCATCCTGATCCGTAAAAAAGGCAAGCTTCCGGGGAAAACCCTCTCCAAATCCTATTCTCTTGAGTACGCCCAGGCCGAAATTGAGATTCACCGGGAAGATATTCCCCAGGGCAAGAACATACTCCTCACCGACGACCTTATCGCCACCGGAGGAACCCTGCGGGCTGCCCGGGCGCTTCTGTCCGAAGGGGGCGGCGTGGTTTCCCATATCTTCGGCGTGGTGGGCCTTTCCTTCTTCAACTTTAAAGGCGCTCTGGAGGACATCCCCATCCATACCCTTATCGAATACGATTCCGAATAAGGCCCCCTGATACCCTAACTCCCGGAGTCCAAAAGGCTGCTAAGCGTTTATCGGACCAGCAAGCTTTTTCCGTAATATTCCTATCTGGCGGCGCACCTCTTCCGGCGCAGGCCCCCCCAACAGGTTCCGGGCAGCTACAGAGGATTCGGGGGTAAGGGCCTGGTAGACGTCCTCCTC
>JAITNM010000235.1 GCA_031290475.1 Treponema sp.
CGTCCCTTTAAATACAGCAAATGCCCCTGCGGGCCCTCCGGCCGGCCGCTATCAGGGATTTCGCCGGGTAAAAAGAAAAAAAGCTGAAAATAGTGAAAAAAAGTGCGGAATATACAAAATAGTTGACAAAAAAACTTGTAAATAAACCCGGGAGATCCTAAAATTGTTAAAAAGGGCCGGACAAAAGCAGCGGTTTTTGTTCCTGCCCCGGAATCTTTTAAGCGGCCCGCAAGCGGAAATTTGCTGTATTTAAAGGGACGATTAACATAGGCAACTCCGCAGTTACAATTCCCTTCTTTGATATAGGCCAACTGCCGTTTTTTCAGTGATTCCTTATCCAATAAGGCAGTAATTCTGATTCTGATTCTGATCGTCATCGAAAGCGCCTCAATAACATACTTGAGGGGTGGCGTGCGACCAAAGGCCGGCGAAAAAAAACACGGGGCGCGCCCCGGGTTTTTTTTCGGCCAAGCCACCGAAGGTTGCCGGACCCCAAGGAACATTTTTAAGGCAAAATTTGAATGTTTTGTTTGAATTGCGAATTGCTGGGGCATTACGCTCCCTTGCTTTACAGGAGGCTTTGGGGGTACATTTATCCTATGCTCGAAAAGATTATAAAAGCCCTGTTTGGCTCCCAGCATGAACGGGATCTTAAAGTTCTTTTGCCCATATTGCACGGGGTAAACGAGAAAGAAGCCTGGGCCGCGGCCCTTCCGGCCGGTGAATTCCTGAACATGACAGCCATATTCAAGGAACGGTACGCGGGGGGCGAAAGCCTGGATTCCATGCTTCCCGAGGCCTTTGCCCTGGCCCGGGAAGCCGCCCGGCGGAACTTAGGAGAGCGGCCCTACGATGTCCAGGTAATGGGCTCCATCGTACTCCACCGGGGGAAGATCGTGGAAATGAAAACCGGCGAAGGAAAAACCCTCATGTCCGTAGCCGCCGCCTACCTCAACGCCCTGAGCGGAAAGGGGGTTCACGTGGTAACCGTGAACGACTACCTGGCGGACCGGGACGCCGCCTGGATGCGGCCGGTTTTCAGCTACCTGGGCCTCACGGTGGGGACCATCCTTTCGGATATGGACAACGAACGGCGAAAGCAAAACTACGCGTGCGACATCACCTACGGTACCAATACCGAGTTCGGCTTTGATTACCTCCGGGACAACATGCTCTGGGACTTAAACCGCCGGGTTCAGCGGGGACACCATTTCTGCGTAGTTGACGAAATCGACTCGATTTTAATTGATGAGGCGCGGACGCCCCTTATCATTTCCGGCGCCGCTGAGGACGACACGTTTAAGTACGCCGAAGTGGACAGGCTTCTGGGCACCCTGGAAGAGGTAAAAAAGAAAGAAAACGGCGATTATCCCGACGAAACCCAGGGAGAAGAAGTTATCGGGGATTATAAGCTGAATGAAAAAAACAAAAATATTTCTTTTTCCAACGCCGGTCTTGCCAAAATAGAAGAACTGCTTCAGAAACGAAATCTTATTAAAGGCGCTATTGTTGACGAAGAGAACTTCGAATACCTTCACTACTTTACACAGGCCCTGCGGGCGCACAAACTTTTTTCTGTTGATGTTGATTATGTGGTTCAGGACGGACAGGTCCAGATAGTGGATGAATTTACCGGCCGCATACTCCACGGGAGGCGTTATTCCGACGGGCTTCACCAGGCCATTGAAGCCAAGGAACGGATCAAGATCGCCCAGCGGAACCGCACCCTGGCTACCATCACCTTTCAGAACTTCTTCCGGCTTTACGAAAAAATTTCCGGCATGACCGGGACGGCCGACACGGAAGCGGTGGAATTCAGCAAGATCTACAACCTTGAGGTGGTGGTGATCCCCACGAACCTCCCGGTGGCCCGGAAGGACGAAGACGACGTGGTCTACCTCAACGAAAAAGAAAAGTTCGACGCCCTGGGCGACGAAATAGCCGCGGCCCATAAAAAGGGCCAGCCCATGCTCGTGGGAACGGTTTCCATTGAAAAATCCGAAAAACTCTCCGCCCTGCTCACCCGCCGGGGCATACGCCACGAGGTGCTCAACGCCAAGAACCACGCCCGGGAAGCGGTGATCATAGCCGAAGCCGGCGGCAAGGGGGCGGTGACCATCGCCACGAATATGGCCGGCCGGGGCACGGACATCAAGCTCGGGGGCAGCCCGGAACACCGGGCCCGCAAACGCGCCGGCACCGACGCCGCACTTGGGGCCGCGCCCCAAGCTTCGGAAAAATACGCGGAAATCCTCAAGGAAGAGTACGAAAAGTGGCGCGCCGACTACGAAGATGTAAAAGAGGCGGGCGGTCTTTATGTGATCGGCACCGAACGCCACGAGAGCCGGCGCATTGACAACCAGCTCCGGGGCCGTTCCGGCCGCCAGGGAGATCCGGGGCGCTCCAAGTTTTTCATCTCCATGGAAGACGATCTCATGCGCCTCTTTGGCGGCGATAACATTAAGAACCTCATGTCTAAAATCGGTATGCAGAGCGGGGAGCCCATCTACCATCCCTGGCTCAACAAGAGCATTGAGCGGGCCCAGAAAAAAGTGGAAGAGCGGAACTTTGAAATCCGGAAACACCTTTTGGAATATGATGATGTCTTAAACCAGCAGCGGAAGTTTATCTACGAACAGCGGGACGCCATTCTTCGTGACGGAAACTTAAGCGAACGTATTCACGACGCCACAACCGATATGGTGGAAAACGCCCTTGCCGGATACCTGGAAACGCAGAAACACAATCAAACGGAAGCGGTACAGGAACTGTCGGCTTACCTTAAAACCCAGTTTGGCTATACCCTGTACCTTGAAGGCGGTAAGGAAGCCCGGCTTCCAAAAGAAGCCATGCTCCCGGAAAAACTCCGGGGACGCATCATCGCCGATTTAGAGAAGGATATTAATGACAAGGCGGAACTTGCGGGGCAGGAAAACCTGAACCACTTTATCCGTATGCAGTACCTCCAGGCCATAGACCGCAAGTGGCTCGATCACCTGGAGAATATGGAGGGACTGCGGGAATCGGTGTACCTCCGCAGCTACGCCCAGAAAAACCCCCTGACGGAATATAAACTGGAAGGTTCCCAGATTTTCGATACCATGATCGACACCATCCGCGCCGAAATCGCCTCCCGCATACACCTGGTGCGTATCCAGACGGCCGATGACCGGGAGACCCGGGTCCGCAATCCCGCCGTTACCCAGTCGGCCAGCCATGGTTCCATGGGCGCTTTCGCCAGCGGCGCGGGCCCCGGCGAGACTTCAAGGAGCGCGGGCAACACCGCCGGAGGCCACGGACAGGAAGCGGTTACCGTGGTACGGGCCATGCCCAAGGTAGGCCGGAACGACCCCTGCCCCTGCGGTTCAGGCAAGAAGTACAAGTTCTGTCACGGGCGATAGGCCCTGAACCGCACGGTTCCGGCAAGAAGTATAAATTCTGTCACGGGAGGTAAACCGTGACGGAAATACTCCGTAGTTTTTAGGTTTTTATTTTAAGAAGGTGTTAATTATGCAGCGTATATTAAACAATCCCGATGACATTGTTGATGAAATGCTCAAAGGGTTTCTTAAAGTACACAAAGATATTGTTACTGCCACCGATAACCCCAGGGTTATAAGGCGGGCCGTGCTGCCTCCCGGCCGGGTCGGCGTGGTGACCGGTGGCGGTTCCGGCCACAAACCGGCGTTTATCGGCTATATCGGGGAGAACATGGTTGACGCCGCGGCGGTAGGAGAAATCTGTACTTCCCCTTCAGCCGCCGCGTTCCTGGACGCCTTCCGTGCGGCCAACCGGGGCAAAGGCGTCGCGTGCCTCTACGGCAACTACTCCGGGGATAACATGAACGTTAAAATGGCGGTCAAGATGGCGGCAAAGGAAGGCCTTGAGGTAAAAACCGTGGTTGCCAACGACGACGCGGCCTCCGCCCCCAAGGATCAAAGGGACAGGCGGCGCGGCGTGGCCGGAGAGATACTCATGTGGAAGGCCGGCGGCGCAAGGGCCGCCCTGGGCGGGAACCTTGACGAAGTGATCGCCGCCGCCCGGAAAGCCATCGACAACACGAGGAGTATCGGCATCGGCCTTACCCCCTGTACCCTGCCCGCGGTCGGGCATCCCAATTTCGAGATCAAGGCGGGAACCATGGAAGTGGGCATCGGCCACCACGGGGAGCCGGGCATTGAAGTATGCCGCCTGGAAAACGCCGCGAAAATGGCGGAGCGCATGGTTAACGCGGTGCTGCCGGACCTTCCCTTTAATTCAGGGGACGAGGCGGTAGTTCTGGTGTCCGGCCTGGGCGCAACGCCGGTGATGGAACTCTACGTGCTCTACGATGAGATAGAAAAACTGATCACCCGGCGGGGCATTAAAATACTCAGGGGCTACGCGGGTAATTACTTCACCTCCCTGGAAATGATGGGCGCCACCTTAACGGTAATGAAACTTGACGACGAGCTGAAACAGCTCACAGATCTTCCCTGCTACAGTGTGGGGCTTAAACAAAATTAAGGGGTTGTGGATGAGGGGCATGAAAAACAGCGCCGGTAAGCCGGTTCTTCAAAAAATGATCGCCCTTATTCAGCAGAATAAGGACTATATCAGCGAGGTGGACGGCCTTATCGCCGACGGCGATCACGGCGTAAACATGAACAAGGGCTTTACCATTTTTGGAGAGCAGATAAAGGATAAGGATATCAGCTTTACCGGCGGCTTGAAAGAACTGGGAGACGTCCTCTTTACCAGGATAGGCGGTTCCATGGGACCGATCTATGGGACCGTCTTTTCCGGTATGGCCGAGATCGGGGAAAAACACGAGGTGATCGACGCCGCGGTTCTTTCGGCCATGCTGGATCACGGCGTCAAGGAACTCCGCGATGTGGTGCCCGGCGAAGTGGGAGACAAAACCCTGGTGGATACGCTAATTCCTGCCAGTGAAGCCCTTCAAAAAGCGGTAAAAGAGGGGCAGGATCTGGCTTCGGCCCTTAAGGCCATGAAGGACGCCGCGGAAGCCGGCAGGGACGCTACCAAAGACATGGCGGCCAAGTTCGGCCGCTCAAGCCGTTTGGGAGAACGTTCCCGGGGCGTTGTAGACGCCGGAGCGGTGTCCTGCTGTTTTCTGCTCCAGGCCATAGCCGACGGGATACTTGAACAGGCGGGTTAAGAAAAAAACCGCCAAACGGTTACCGTTTTACCGCCTTGTCCAAACGTACCAGGGCAAAGGTTGCCAGGGAGAGAATGCCAAAACTCCCTGCCAATACGATTAAGTTATCCAGTATGTTGATTTCAAACACCCGCCCCCCCAGGGTCACGGTAAAAATACCGGGCAGGGAATAGTACAGGGCTATGAGGGGCGGCGGGGTTTCCCGTAAAACGCCGGTAAAAAAGAAGTCCCCTTCGTAAATCTGATTTGTAAAGATCAAAACGATAAACAGCGGTACTATCCAGATAAAGTTTTTCATCATTTCCCGTACACGGGGGATTATGGCCTTGGTCATGAAGGCGTAGGCGCAGAAACTTAAAAAGAAAGCGTGCACCAGCGTCGCCTCAATTACTTCAATATAATAAAACCCCAGATCCCCCGGGATGTAGACGCTGGTGTTGTTGTAACTGTCGTTATGCCAGGCCCCAAGAAAAAAATTCATGATTGCCCCCAGCACTCCCAGGGTCAGAGAATAATTGTCAAGCATCCTGTTCTTCACAAAAGGACGGAGAACGATAAAAACCAAGACCAGGTTGCAAACATTTAACGGGGTCCTTAAGTAAAAATTCCGGTTATCGAAGAGGATAAACTTTAAAAGGATAAAAAAAAGGTAAAAAAGCGCAAACCCGGCAAAAATCACCCTTTGCTGCCCCAGGGCCTTGAAATAATAGGCCAGGACAAAACCAGAATAGGCGCACCAGAGGTAGATCATTATCTGAAGGAAACCGTACCGGTTATAGGGATAATGCCCTATAAAGGCCAGGCCTAAGAGTATCGTCGCCAGGACAAAACCCGCATGAAAAAGCACGCGTTTTTTATCCCCCCTGTCCCGCCGGTAAACTATGCTGTGTATACCGTAGGCAAGAGCCAGGAGGGTAAAAACACCTATCAAAATAGCCGTTATCGGTTTCATGAAACCTCCTATGATTTTCTTTGGAGTACAATTCTACTATGAAATTAATACTTCTTTGAATCAAATGATTCAAGATATTTCTGAATGGTTATAATAAGCAAGAGCGGGTCCATACCCCCGCCCTCTCCGGGGCAGGGTCTCAATTTTTGGTAAAAAATGTTAAAGATTCAAGAATAAACGTCCGAAAATAAATAAGGGTTGGTCTCGGTTCCGGGGAAACTCGTCCGCGGCGTGTCTTCCTATGGGGAGAGGCCTCTCAAATCCGCTCAAGGATGAGCGGATAAAGACAATCAAGGAGGATGATATGATCATCAACCACAACCTGTCCGCAATGTTTGCCGACCGGTCCCTCAAGGTAACCCAGACCTACCTGGGCAAAGAAATGGAAAAACTGTCTTCCGGCCTCAGAATTAACCGCGCCGGGGATGACGCGTCGGGGCTCGCGGTTTCCGAGAAGATGCGGAGCCAGATCCGGGGTTTAAACCAGGCGTCGTCCAATGCCGCAAACGGTATTTCCTTTATCCAGACAAGCGAAGGGTACCTTCAGGAGAGCGAGGACATCATCCAGCGGATCCGTGAATTATCCATACAGGCCGCCAACGGTATCTATACCGACGAAGACCGTATGATGGTCCAGGTGGAAGTGTCCCAGCTCGTAGACGAAATAGACCGTATCGCCAGTCATGCCCAGTTTAACGGCATGAACATGCTTACCGGCCGTTTTGCCCGGGGCGCCGGGGACAACACCATCACCGCCTCCATGTGGCTCCACATCGGCGCCAACATGGACCAGCGGGAGCAAGTCTTCATCGGTACCATGACCGCCGGCGGCCTGGGACTCCGGAGTGTGCAGGACGATTCCATCATTACCCTGGAATCCCCGGAAGATGCTAACCGGAGTATCGGCGTCCTGGACTCGGCGATCCAGAAGATCAATAAGCAGCGTGCGGACCTCGGGGCATACCAGAACCGGCTTGAACACGCGGTCCGGGGCCTTGATATCGGCGCCGAAAATCTACAAGCCTCGGAATCCCGGATCCGGGATACCAATATGGCCAACGAAATGGTCGGCTATGTGAAAGACCAGATCCTGTCCCAAGCCGGAACCGCGATGCTGGCCCAGGCAAACCAGAGAACCACTTCGGTCTTGCAACTTCTCCAATAAAGTAGTACACTAAAAAGAGGTGGGGAAGATCTCCCAAAAGGGGATCTTCCCGTAAGTACATCCATTGCTTAAGGGAAAAAGCAGCCTCCGGCGGCTTTTTCCGGTGATCTTTGACAAATACCTTTCTTGCCGTAGGCTGCCTGCCTTACAGGCTTGCCTAAGACGCACGCGGCACGGATCGTTTATCGGCGCAGGGGAATTATCATTCCCGGGCGGGAAACCGCCCTACCCGCTGGATAACCGATCCGTTCCGTATTCGGTTAAACCGGGGGATCGGCGCGAACGTTCCCCGGCAAAACCGATCGTGCGGTTCGGCCCCGACAAAGGATAGTTGGGGCAAAACAAACGCAAGGAGGGTTATGATGATTATTAATCACAATATGAGCGCCCTGTACGCAAACCGCAATCTTGGGATCACCAACGGTGATGTGGGCAAAAGCATTGAACGGCTCAGCTCCGGTCAGCGGATCAACAAGGCGGGCGACGATGCTTCCGGACTCGCGGTCTCTGAGAAATTGAGAGGCCAGATCCGGGGGTTGAATCAAGCTGAGCGGAATATACAGAACGGTGTGTCCTTTATTCAGACTACTGAAGGCTACCTTCAGGAGACCCAGGATATTCTGCACCGTTTACGGGAACTGTCGGTACAATCCGCCAACGGTATCTATACCGATGAGGATCGTATGCAGATTCAGGTCGAAGTGTCTCAGTTAATTGATGAAGTCAACCGGATTGCGAGCCATGCTCAATTTAACGGGATGAATCTTTTAACCGGCGCTTTTGCCCGGGAAGACGGCCCCAAAACTATGCTGCTCCAGGTCGGAGCCAATATGGATCAGAACGAACAGATCTTCATTGGCAATATGACCGCCCAGGCGCTCGGTTTACAGGCCGCCCAGGGAGAAGAGGGGATCCTCAATATTGGTACCCCCGAAGAAGCCAACAAGGCAATCGGCACGGTCGATAATGC
>JAITNM010000237.1 GCA_031290475.1 Treponema sp.
ACTGCGTTCGGGAGCAACTGCCCCCCTGTATGGCCGCCTGCCCTACCGGCGCGCTGCGGGGTGACGGCAGCATGGATCTAGTCCGCTGTATCCAGTGGTACGCGTCGGGACACGGGGAAGAGGTCCCTCCGGAAGTAAAGGTAAAATGGGGGAAAAGGCTCTACGGCTGTACCGCCTGTCAGGACGCCTGCATCCAAAACCGGCGGCCTATTCCGGGGGTAGAAACCAGCGAAGGTCCTCTGCCGGCATGGGTAAATGGGGAAGAATTGTTACAACTATCCGACGACGAATTAAAAGCGAGATTTCGCGGCACCGCCATGGGCCTGGCCTGGCTAGGCCCTGAGGCGATAAGACGTAATATCAGGATTGGGGATTCCCCAATTACTATTTCTTCCGGCTTGCTGAACGAACGCCGTCGTTAATCCGGGACTGAATATCGCTTAAGGCGCCGCGGGCGCTATGGCCCTTATCCAAGGCTTCCCGGGGATGGTTCGCGTTATTGGCCGCCTCCGCCTGGGAAACATCGTTTTTAACGCCGTCGAGGCCTTCGGTAAGCCCCGGAAAATCGAGCTGAATCCGGGGAACCTGCCTGGCGTTTTCCAGGGATTTTTCCGTCTCCGTCACGGCGTTTTTAAGAGAGTCCACAAGATTGGCCGCCTCTTCTTTGGCGCGGATGGCGGCGATACGGCCGTCGCTGATGGCCTTTTCTGCGGCAGTGATGGCTTCGTTGGCATAAGTTTTTGCCGAATCATAACGCTTGGCATTTGCTTCGGTACGCATTCGGGAAACAGCATCCCGGGCCCGGGCCAGAGAAGATTCGGCATAGGCCGCCGCGTCGGGATCGTTCTCGGCCCGGGTAAGGGCGGCTTCGGCGGCTTCTATTTCTTCAGCGGGAGGTTTCTTACAGCCGGACAAGGCAACTAAAAGGCCCAGGATCAAAAGGGATAACAAGGCTACGCTATGTTTCTTCAAATCATACTCCATGAATTTAGGTTTGGGAAACAAGGAAATTATACACCATAGATTTGAATTTGTTAATAGCAGCCACGGTTAAGACTGAAGTAAAATATACCGAAATTAGAATATAATACGGTGGCAGTACCAATATTCAAAAGAAAATACAAATTACGGCTCCTCATTTCCTGTGTTATCACCCTGGGAACGCTTTATTGCCTCAATTTTCTCTTCTCCGGGCCCCGTTTAGGCCCTGTATATGATTTTTTAATGAAATACCGGCGCCCTCCCGCTATTTCCCCGGAATTAGTCCTCATAGAGACCGGCTTTATTACAAAAGACGGGGCGGAACAGGAATATTCCCATAATATCATTGAACCTGCTTCTGTTATCACGGTGATCCTGACGTTGGCGGAAATGGACTCAAACGCCCTGCTCATTCAAGCTCCGGTTCTGGGCGTCTCCCTGGGAAACGGAAAACCTGAAGATGAATTGCAGTTCCAGTTTGACGAGGAATTTGCCCTCCTGAGCCAGAATATCCGCAATTTATTCCAGGGTATCCGGGTGGGTTCAATTACCCCCCAGGAAGCGGACCAATACGTGACAGAGTTAGTACGCCTCACCGAGCGGGGCAAGGACCGGCTTCTCTCAGGACTTCTGAACAAAGACGAGGCGGCGGCCCGGCTTTTAGAACGGAGCGCCGCGGCCTTTGGGAAGGTCTGGCAGACAGGGGATATCCGGGTTACAAGCGCCCTGGAAAAAGCGGCCATGGGAACGGAGGAAAGTAAAGGCGGAGAAATTGCGGGGAACGCCGTACCGGGGGGGAAGCCCTGGTACTCCCGTCCTCAGCCGGACAGCGATGGAGTGCTCCGCCGTATTGCCCCCATCCTGAGAGCCGGGGAAGTGAATACGGAACATATTGTCTTTGCCGCCCTAAAGGGCCGTTTTGAATTGGCGGGACTAGACATCCGGGACTTGCAGCCGAAACTTGTGCTTATCAATGCGGAGGGGGAGCAGGTTTTTAACCTGGATACCCAGGACTGTATACTGATTGAAAAACCCCGGGGGAACGGGGATTTTAGGCGCCTTCCCCTTTCAGTTTTTTTTGATTATGAAAAGCTGGATCAGGAACTCTTCCGGTTCCTCCAGGAAGCGGAATCCCAAGGTTATTTTGCCTATATTGATCCCGAGACCTACCCTACTTTTCTTTATAAATACAGCAGGACCCTGCAGGATGAAATGCTGGAGAAGGGTAATAATGGGAAACGGGCTGAATGGCTCAAACTCAGAAATGAATATTTAAGAAGCGTGGAAGTTTTTAGCTACGGCCCCTCCGAATCCAGCCTGGTCGCCGGGTACGAGCGGCTTATTGCCCAGGAAGGGCTTGAAGCCGCCGGGATAGACCGGATTGTGGCCATGCGGAATGAGGTGATCGGCGCCTTCCTGCGGATCCGGGATAAATACCAGGAGCTTTCCAAGCTCAGAAACGGTCTTGCCGCGGCTTTGGAGTCTTCTTTCTGTATCCTCGGTCCTGTCTCCGCCTCCCCGGAGTGGGGAAGCTCCGTGGAAGCCTCGGCGCTCCTGGCCAACAGCCTCCTCACCGGCCGCTCGGTAATCCCCCTGGCAAGTCCCTACACCCTGCTCTGGTCCGGACTGCTGGCGCTCTTCATCCTTTTCCTCTTACGAAAGACAGGTCCCGCCATCACCTTTATTGCCGGTTTTTTCCTCCTCTGCCTTGAGGGGGCGCTTTTCTCCCTGAGCTTTATCTTTACCGGCTATTGGATCGACCCGGTAATACCGGTTCTGACCACTGCCGCGGGTATCCTGATTTCCTTCTTCATTGCTCTGCATATCAAGATTAGGTCGGCAAAACAGTTACGCCGGGCATACAGCGCCCACCTTGCCCCCTACTATCTACGGCAGGTGATCAAGGCAGGCTGCCCCCTGCCCCAGGAGCCGATCAAAGCCAAAACCGCTATTATCGCCATACGGCAGCCTTCCCTCCTGACCAAAGAAAACCGGGACAATCCCCTGGACAACGCCCGGGCCGCCGAAGCGTTCAGGCAACGGGTATTCCGGTACTTCACCAGGACAGGGGGAATCTTTGTGGGCGCCGAAGGAGATCTGGCCCTGGTGTCCTTCGGTTCCCCCCTGGAGCGGGTGTGCCTGAATACTATGAAAAAAGAACCCCCTTATGAGGATGAACCCCACGCCCGGAGTAACAACAGTCCTGCCGCAAAAGCGGTAGGCTCGGTAATGGATTTTATCGCCCGTACACCGGAAGCTTCATCCTGGTACTTCGGTATCGACATGGGAGAATGCGCCTTTTCTTACTCCGAACAGGGGGGCTACTCCGTCTTTGGTTCCCCGGCGGTGCGGGCGCGGATACTCTCGGGACTTGCCCCCCGTTACAAAGCCCAGATCCTGGCATCCGGCGGGGTAACCGAAAAGATTGACGGGGCAATTTCCCAACGGCTGGACGTACTTAAAGACAAGGACGGCAGTAAAGAAATCTTCTACAAACTGATAGAACCAAAACATTAGGGCAACGCTGATTAACTTGACGCTAATCTCTCAATGGGGGGCAAGCTTGTCTATAATCCCCGCCATGAGGGCAAGGCGCACCACCTTGCCGCCCCCATGCTCAGGAAAAGCCCGGTAACGGTCGCCATCGTTGGAAAAGGGAGAAGCTTTTTCTCCGGGAAAGGGGGGGTACCTGTTCTGGGTCCACTGTACCGAAGGATCCCTCAAACTGACGCCGGGATTCATGGGATCAAAACGGATGTAGGATTCGTGACAGCCCCGCTCGGCCAAAGGCGCTTCGTCGGTGCTCTGGAGGTAGCGGATCTCTCCGGCATTTACATTAACGCTCTGGATGATCGCCGAGTGCACCATGGAGCCGTCCTCGCCCCGGAAGAGCAGAACATCCGCCGGCTTCAGATTGCCGATCCTGTCCTCCACGGTGACAATTTCCCTGCTTTTTGAATTGAAAAAACCGGTCCCCACGTAATAGGAAGGATCGCTGCCCCGGGGATAGCCGATGGTACGCCTCAGGGAGCGGCCCAGATCCGAGCCCCCTTTCCGCGCCACGTAGGACAGCACATGCCACACAAAACCGGAACAGTCCAGCCCAACCCAACCCACGCAGTAAAGGTAATTGTAGACATCACTGTCCTGGATGCCCTGTCCGGAAACCAGCACGTAAGGCCGGTGGGGAAGCCCTCGGTAGGCGCCGGCCTTCATCCTGGCGATGTCGAAGATATCAAGACTTATGTTCCAGGTTTTGGTAGGGATATCGAAGATGATCACCTTCTCCCGGCCGTCAAATAGCGTCTCCGTGTATTTCTTAAAATCCTCACTTCCAAGAATTTCCCCGATAGCCCCCCAGAGAAAGACCGGGTCCGCCTTCCCGCCGCCCAGTAATTCCCAGCCCTTGCCGGTAAGCTCCGCCCGTTCGTTGTTTTCCGCAAAGGGCATCCTGAGGTTCATCACCCTGCCGCCGATAATATAGGTCTTAAAACTCAGGCGGTAGGCCTCTTCGATCACCGATTCTACCCCGGTTCCCCAGACCCTGGCAGGATCGGAAAATGCCGCGACCTGTTCGGTCGCCGCGATCCTGTCGGCCTCTGACTTGAGGTCCTCCGCGGCGGCGGCGCGAAACACGATCAAGACAAACAGGACTATTCCGATTTTCTTCACGTTACAGCCCTTCGATATCCTTAAAATACCGTACCGTAGCTACCTTGAGCTCGTCTGTGGCATCTTCATCGCAGACGATGATCGCCTTAGGGTGCATTTGAAGGCAGCTTAGGGTCCACATGTGGTTCACCCCCCCTTCAACCGCCGCCTGAAGGGCGCGGGCTTTGTTATGGCCGCTCACCAGGACAAGCACCTCCCGCGCATCCATCACGGTGCCCACCCCCACGGTCAAAGCGGTGCCCGGCACCTTTTCGGGGTTTCCGCCGAAGAAGCGGGCATTGGCGATTTTGGTATCCCTGGTCAGGGTCTTGAGCCGGGTCCGGGAATGGAGGGACGAGCCGGGTTCGTTAAAGGCGATATGCCCGTCGGCGCCCATGCCCCCCAAAAAAAGCTCGATCCCGCCGTAAGATTTTATCCGTTCCTCATAGCCGGTGCATTCGGCTTCCGGATTCGAAGCCATGCCGTTAAGGATATTCACATTTTCCCGCCTAATATCCACTTGGGAAAAAAAGTTGTCCCACATAAACCGGTGGTAACTCTGGGGATGATCCTCGGAGAGTCCCACATATTCATCCATGTTGAATGAAACCACATCGGCAAAGGAGACCTTTCCTTCTTTATTAAGCTGAATAAGCCGCCGGTAAATTCCCAGGGGACTGGAACCTGTAGGGAGTCCCAACACAAAAGGCCTAATCCCGCTGGGCGCAAAGGCGGAAATGCTCCCGGCTATATGCCGGGAAGCCCATTCGCAGGCCCGCTCATAATTTTCATGAATCAGAAGACGCATAACAACCTCATTAAAAACTCCGGTATTTAATTTCCCCGCCCACCGTAACCACCAGGATATTGAAATCCTGATCAAAAACCGTAAGATCCGCATCGCTCCCGGGGATGATGTTTCCCTTCCCCCGGTAACGCATTACATTGGCGGGGTTAAAGCTCGCCGTCTTTACCGCGTCTTCCAGGCTAAAACCAAATTCCACCAGGTTCTTCACCCCCCGGATCATGGTGAGCCCCGATCCGGCGATTACTTCATCCGTCTTCCGGTGAAACAAACCGTCATGGAACGTCACCTCTTCGCCGTTGGCAAAGAAGGGGCCCTCTGCCTGTTCTGTCGGCTTAAGCCCATCGGTTACCAATACTATCCGGTCTATGGGCTTGTCCCGGAGCAGGAGCTTGAAAAGATCCGGGTGCACATGAAAACCATCGGCAATAATTTCACAGGACATTTCAGGGTGGATCAGAATCGCCCCCACGGCGTTGGGGTTCCTGTGCTCCATCTTACTCATGGCGTTGAACAGATGGGTTGAGTGGAGGATCCCCGCCTGCATACCCTCTACCATATTATCGTACCGGGCATCGGTATGCCCCGCCTGAAGCACAATCCCTTTTTTGATACAAAACAGGGCCAGTTCCCGCATACCCTTGAGTTCCGGGGCAACGGTCATGTTGACAATATGCCCTTTCGCGGCCTCCCAGAGCGCTTCCATGAAGGCAATGTCCACCAAACTCAGAGTTTCAGCCTTCTGTACCCCAAGCCTGGCCGGGGAAAGGAAGGGGCCTTCCAGATGCAGCCCCATAATCCGGGCGCCGCTTTCCTGCCCCATGGCGGCGGCCACATTTTTTACCGCCCGGAGCATCTCCCCCTTTTCCGAGGGGTAGAGGGTCGGGTTGAACGAAGAGACCCCGCACCTGGTAAGAAGCCGGGACATCTCGATCACCGACTCGGTGGAGGCGTCATCGGTACCGTAACCCCCAAACCCGTGGACATGGGTATCGATAAAACCGGGGGCAATATAGGCCCCGTCTACGTCGATGATTTTAATGTCATCGGAAAAGCGCTTCTGCTCAAACCGTTTTTCAGAGAAAACATCCGCCACAAGGCCGTCTTCGATCAGGACCGAACAATGTTCCATTGCCGCGAATCCGGTCATCACCGTCCCATTATGCAGACAGATCGTTCTTTCCATATTAAAAGTATACTATCAAAATTAGGTATTAGGAAGAAGAAGGCATCCTGAACGATATATTGTATAAAATTTCCCGCGGAATTAAAAAAGAATCCATATTAAAGAAAGCATTGCCCGCAGGCGGCGCCGGCCTTAAGCTTTAACCATTCGGGCCAACTCTTTCCCCCGTTCTTCCAGGGCCGCCAATTCCGCCTCGGTGGGATAGCCCGCCCATTCCAGCGGTTCCAGACTGGTCCACTTGAGGCCTTCAACAATGGCGTCGTATTCTTTCTTGGCGCCCCCAACCCAACCCCAGGAACCGATACGTAAAACCTTTTTTCCGAAGATATGTTTGCGCCTAAAAATATCCAGCACATAGGCCATGGGCGGAAACATAGCGTATTCGTAGGTAGGCATGGCCAAAACCAGGGCGCTGCTCTTGTACGCGTCTGCCAGGACATAGCTCACATTTTCATCCGGCACCCGGCGGATAGCATAGGGAACCCCCTCGGCTTCAATACCCCGGATCACCGCGTCAACGCCGGCCTTGGTATTACCGTACATGGATCCCCAAATAACGGTAATTTCCCTTTCACCCGAATTCTTGGCATAAGAAGCGTACTTCCGGTACCGGTCTATAATAAGCTCCGGTTTTTTCCGCCAAACAATACCGTGGCTCGGGGCTACACACTTGATTGAAAGCCCCTCCAGCTTCTGAATAGCCTTTTCTACGAACACCGAAAAGGAAGAAACGATATTGGCATAATACCGGAGCGTTTCTTTTTCAAAGAAAACGTGCTCCTCGGCGGTAAAATCGTCATCGAAGACACGGTCTCCCAGAGACCCAAAGGAACCAAAGGCATCGCAGGGGAAGAGGGTTCCCGACCCGGCGTCAAAGCTGATCATGGTCTCGGGCCAGTGAATATTCGGGGTCTCGTAGAAACTCAGAACCTTTCCGGCCCCGAGGTCCAGGGTATCCCCATCCTTTACCGCCCGGAGACCTGATTCAATCTTATAGAAGGATTTTACCAGATTAATGCCCTTGGCGGTGGATAAAATCTCCGCCTTGGGGTTTTTCTCCCGAAATTCCCGAAGCCAGCCGGTATGATCCGGCTCCAGATGGTTCAGAATGAGGTAATCAACAGATGAAAAAGAAGCGCCGATAGAGGCCAATTCCCCCTCGATCTGCTTAGGCGCTTCCGTCCAGTCCCGAAAAAGATCGATAAGCGCGGTTTTTTCACCCCTGACAAGATAGGCGTTTAAAGAAACACCCTGAGGGATAGGCCAGATGCCTTCAAAAAGATCTGTTGTCTGAATGTCGGCGTGAAGACAGAAAATCCCATCTGCAATTTTATGCGCGTTCATAAGCTGAGACAATGTTAATTTTTTAACGTTTCAATACAGAAACAACCCGTTCCAATACCTTTTTACGGTCCAGGGGTTTTACAATATAGCTCTTCGCGCCCATCAGGAGACATTTTTTTACCACGTCCTCTTTTCCCAATGCGCTAACCATAATCACTTTGGCTTCTTTATCGAATTCCAGAATTTTCTCCAATGCAGAAACCCCATCCATAACCGGCATGGTTATATCCATGGTCACCAGATCGATATTTGGATGCAGAGCTTTATATTTCTCTAAACCCTGAGCGCCGTCTCCGGCTGTATCAGCTAGTTCAAACCCTTCAGAAGTAAAAATCTGCCCTAACTGTTTAGCGATAAACATGGAGTCATCAACTACCAGAACACGATACCGGGTACCATCATCTTTTAACCCCTCCGGCGGTTTTTCGTTAATGCTGGGAATATCACTCTTTGCAATCATGCGGTACGCTCCTCCTTATACTTTAGGCTAAAGGCTTATGCAAGTCAATACACCATTTTTTCTTTTATAAATTTTAACATCAATGTCTCTAATTTTAAAGCATTATTCACTTTTTTGCCATTTTTTTTATTTTATAGTATAATACTGCCTCTATGGCCGTCCCTTTTATCCTCGCTCCCATGGCGGAACTGAGTCATCGCGCTCTCCGGGAGCTGATTGAAGACTTTGGAGGCTGTGATGAATACTTTACCGAGATGATTAGCGCCGGCGCCCTGGCCGGCGGCGGTCGTTTTGAGTCTTTCTACACCGATACGGCCCCCTGCCCAGAGCGGGTGGTGTTCCAACTCCTCGGTTACGATCCGGACCAGATCGCCCGGGCCGCCGTTTTGCTGGACCGTTTTCCCTCGGCAGGAATCGATATCAATATGGGCTGCTCCGCCCCGGCTATTACCCGGCTCGGCGGCGGGGTCCGCTGGATGGCCTCTGTAGACAGGGCAGGGGCGCTCATCCGCCTGGTACGGCCAAAAATCCGGCGGCGGCTCAGCGTCAAGCTCCGTATCGGCATGGAAGATAATTTCGACTACCTTTTAGAATTTTGCCGCCGCCTGGAAGCTGAGGGGGTGGAACGTATCACCCTGCACCCCCGGACAGCCCGGGAAAAATTCCGCCGTTCCGCCCGCTGGGAATACGTAGGGCGTCTCCGGGACAGCCTCTCCATCCCCGTAGCGGGAAACGGCGACATTGCCGATGCGGAGGAGCTCTTCCGGCGAGCCGCCTCCGGCGCCTGTGACGCCGTAATGGCGGGCAGGGCGGCGGTGCGGGCCCCCTGGATTTTCGCGGAAACCCGCGCCATGGAAGGACGCAGGACTGCGGGGTCTGGACTTTACCCCATGAGAAACTCTATACCTACCGGTAGGTATACGGCTTACCCCCCCGAAGACACAGGTTCGGCAGGGGAAGGCCGGGAGAGAAGGGGTGCGGCTGCCGGTACAAAGCCGGGTGAATGGGTGAAGGTCGATATTGAGGGGACCGGGCTCCGGTTCCTTGAACTTCTGGCCCGTCATCAGCCCCCGGAGTTCCACCTAAGCCGGGCGCGGCGCTTCTTCAGCTACTTCTGCGACAACCTTACCTGGGCGCATTACCTCAAAACAAAGCTTAACCGGGAGGAGACGCTACAGGGCATCGAACGGGTATGGCGGGACTATTGGAAAAAGGGAGAAAAGTGAGGAGGGAATAGGGCATGGTCCGCATGAAGGCTGCCAGGCGTAGCGCACCTCGTAGGCGTCCGCCGGTTTCGTGGCGGCCCCGGTCTCGTGGTTCAGGGCCTTGACCTTATGCTCAAAGTGGTTGACGGAGTTTTCAACAACCGTATCCGGCTTGGCTTGCGGGGGCCTCGTGGCGTCCTTCGGATGCCCATTCCAGTCCCGCCGGGCGAAGGCGTTTTCGACCGCATCATCGACTATCTGCCGCATATCGTCTATGAACGACTGGCGATTGACCTCAACTGTCTCAGGAGGGGAATCAGCGTCTATAAAAAGTTCGTAGACCTCGGCGTCCAAGGCCACGGCAAGCCGTTCTATAAGATCAATAGTGGGAAAATTCCGGGAAAGTTCGATCATGGCGATATGATGAGTGGAAACGTCAACCAGTTCGGCCAGTTTTGCCTGAGATAAGCGGCATCTTTTGCGTTTTTCCTTCAAATTTTGTATGAAAATTTCCCGTAGGCTTGCCATCCTGCTTTCCTATTACCTATGAGGTAATACTATAGGGCTATACAAGATTTATAAATTATGTATTGCTTTATCATTATAATTACTTGACACATACTTATTTGGCGATTACTATAAAAAGGCCGTCGCTTTTGCGGAAATCGGCGGCTTGCCCGTGAGAGCGGGCATTAGGGGCAGTACCCCACAACTTGACCCTCTCGGGCGAGTATCTTAAAACTGGCTGATGCCGCAT
>JAITNM010000256.1 GCA_031290475.1 Treponema sp.
TCGGCCTGGAATACGACCCCGGCAACTTCCTCCTGATGCACGCCATGGGCCCCAACGTGGCCGGCGTCATCGGCACGGCCATCGCCGCGGGGGTTATGATAGCCGTTTATGGCGGCTGAGTTGCATTGAATTAACCAACGTGTACGGATTGTGTTGCGTAAAATCCGGGCTGTGGGCTTATAGCATATCCTTAAGGGAAGAGATGTACCGGTCTGCTCCGGGGAGCAGATCCGGCTTTCCCAGGGCGATCACCCGCATGCCCCCCGCCCGGGCCGCCTCAACGCCCGCAAGGGCGTCCTCAAAGACTACGCAGACCCGGGGGGCCAGATGCAGGGCTTCGGCCCCTTTCAGAAAGACCTCCGGGTCGGGTTTTGCCCTGCTTACCCTGTTGCCGTCAATTACCGCATTGAAAAGTCCCCCAATGCCCAGCCGTTCCAGAATAAGGGGCGCGTTTTTACTGGCCGAACCCAGGGCTGTTTTTATCCCTTCAGCCTTTAGCCGTTCCAGAAATTCACGGGCGCCGGGGAGCAGGGCGCTTTCATCCAGGGTACGGAGGTACTCCACATACCAGTTGTTTTTTTTGGCAGCCGCTTCAGTTTTTTCCGCCCCATTCATTTTACAACGGCCTGTTTCAAGGAGTATTTCCAGGGAGCGCATACGGCTTACACCCTTGAGGCGCTCGTTATCTTCTTCCCTAAAGTCAAAGCCCAGTTCCCGGGCAAGGCGCTTCCAGGCAAGGTAATGATATTTCGCCGTATCTACCAGCACCCCGTCAAGATCGAATATGGCGCCCTGAATTTTTCCACCGGGCAAAGAAAAGAGGTCCTCTTTCACTTTTTTTCACTCCCCAGTCTGAATGCTACCGCAACCGGCAAAAGAATGCACGCTTCCCCTTGGCCCTGAAGTAAAATTATTGTATATTTTAGTAAAATTATCCCGCTTTTGTACGGCGGGCGGGCGGGAGCGTGCATGGGAGTGGGGATTAAGGATATCGCGGCGAAGGCGGGGGTGTCGGCGTCCACGGTTTCCAATGTGGTGAACAACAGGGCGAATGTAGGGGAAGAGACCCGCGCCCTGGTGCTTAAACTCTGCCAGGAAATGAATTATATTCCCAATGCCGCAGGGAAAAGCCTTAAAACCAAAGACAGCAAAACCATCCTTTTTAATTTCAGCGATTTCGACCGGAGCTTTTACCTCAAAATCATCGAGGGGATCAACGACTATGCCGGGGATAACGGCTACGATCTGATGATATGCACCACCAAGTCGTGCGAAAAGTACATGCGTAACAACCTGACCGCAGGCTGCATCATTCTGGACGGAAAGATGAAGAACGAAGTGCTTTTACGGACAGCGGCGGAGCATTATCCCATTGTAGTACTGGACCGGGCGCTGCCAAGCCCCTTTATCAAAAGCGTGGTGGTGAATAACTACGATCCCATGACGGAACTGGTGCAGGAAACCGTCAAGCGGGGCTACCGGAAATATGTGTTTGTCGGCGGGCCGGAACATACGGAGGATAATAAGGAACGATTTGGCGCTTTTTCGGATGTACTAAAAAAAGCGGGCATAGCCTTTGACCGGAAGTACTACTATTCCGGTGATTACCGGGAAAAAAGCGGCTATCAGGCCGCGAAGATCTTTATGTATACCGAAGATCTGCCGGAGATCTTTGTCTGCGCCAACGACAATATGGCCATAGGGGTAATCAAGGCCCTGAGGGAAGGGGGCTGCCGGATTCCGGAAGACGCGGCGGTTACGGGCTTTGACAACTGCGAACTGGCCGAGACCGTGGAGCTTACCACGGTGAACATTCCCAACTACGAACGGGGCTATCTGGCGGCCCGGTCGCTCATCGAAAACATCGACGGCCGGAAAAATTTTGAGCCCATGAAGATAAGCGCCGGGGTCAGCTGGGGCAAGACCCTGGGGATTCCCCGGACCAAAACAACAAAATAGAGTTTTCCAGCATTTTAGTAAATTATACTATTGATTTTATTATTATTTTATTAAAAATGTAATTATTTTACAAATATTTTATTAAAACAATGCAAAATACCAAAATTTTAAAGATTTTTCTTGACAACATCGAATATCTGTCCTATTATCTAATAAAACGTTTTACTTAAACAGGAACGGAGGTTTTTGTATGAAGAGTATTGTGAAATCAATCGTATTATTGCTCATCGGTTTGATCCTTGTTTTGCCCGTCTTTGCGGGAGGGTCAAAAGATAAACCGGACGCCGGAAACAAGATCATCATCTTCCAGTCCAAGGTTGAAATTACCACCCAGCTCGAAGCGGCGGCCAAGGCCTATCGTCAGGAAACCGGTGTGGAAGTGGAAGTGTGGAGCACCACCGGGGATGACTATTTCCTACAGCTCAGGAACCGCCTGGCCAACAACCAGGGGCCGGATCTCTTCAATCTGCGGACCGACGCCGAAATAGGCCAGATGGCCAATTACCTCGAAGACCTGGGAAGCCTTCCGGTGGCCGGAAAAATCTCGGGCGATCTTCTGGGCAAATCGGGGGGCAAGGTGATCGGCGTCCCCTACACGGTTGAAGCCTTCGGCTTTGTCTACAACAAGAGCCTTATCGACGCCTCCAAAATCACCAGCTACGATACCTTTGCGGCAATGCTGCGGGACCAGAAGGCGAAGGGTATTAACGGCGCCGGCCTTTCCCAGGAAGCCTACTTCCTCATCGGCCACATCCTGAACACCCCCTTTGCGGTTCAGAAGGACGTGCGGGGCTTTATCGACAGGCTCAACAAGGGGCAGGTGAAGATGGCCGATACGCCTGAGTTTAAGGAATTTGCCCGCTTCATGGCCGCCATCAGGGATAATTCCTACAATCCCCTGGAAGTGAACTACGACCGGGAATGCGGCGACTTTGCCACGGGCAAGACCGCGGCCATCCACCAGGGCAACTGGTGCTACCCCATGTTTGCCGATTACAAGGTAAATTTCCAAATGGCCTTTATGCCCTTCCCCCTGGCCGGCAACGACAGGCTTGCCATGGGCGTTCCTTCCTGGTGGTGCGTCAATTCCCAGGTTTCGGATGCGCGGAAAAAACTGGCCAAAGATTTTATCGAATGGCTCTACTCCAGCGAGACCGGCAAGAAGTACCTGTACGACGAGTTCCGGTTCATTCCCGTGGTGCAGGGCGCAACCGCCAGCGCTTTGGACCCCCTTTCCGCCGATGTTTCACGCTTTGCTTCTTCCGGCAAGATCATCCCCTGGGCCTTTAACTTCTGGCCCGCGGGCATCATTGAGGTGCACCTTGCCCCGGTGGCTCAGCAGTTTTTTGCTTCCAGGATGAACGCCGATGAATTCCTTGCCGCCCTGGACAAAGCCTGGGCCGCGGCAAATAACCGCTAAAAGACAGAAATAGTATTCCCTGACCGTAAAATTGTTGGGGAATTAGAGTTCTTGCAAAACAGAAGTTTCGCAAGAACTCTATTATTTGTAAGGTGTATAATATGAAGCAATTGCGTAGCGACGGGTGGTATGCGCTTTTTACCGTTCCCCTGTTGTTTGTATTCGGCACGGTGGTAATCATTCCCTTTATTATCGGTATTGGCTACGCGTTTTTTTCCTGGGACGGACTGCCGCTGAACCCGAAGATCTTTGTGGGGCTTTCCAATTTTATCCGGCTCTTTGCCGACCGGCGGTTTCTCGCTTCCGCGGGATACACCGGCGTCTTTACCCTGCTTTCCATTGTTACGATTAACGTTCTGGGGCTTGCGTTTGCCCTCCTGGCGACCACAAGCCTTAAAGTACGCAACGCGGCCCGAACCATGCTTTTTGCGCCCTATATGATAGGCGGCCTTATCCTGGGTTATATCTGGAAGTTTATCCTCGGCGACGCCTTCAAAGCCATAGGCGAGGCCACGGGGCTCACCCCGGTTTTCTTTAACTGGCTGCTCCATCCCCGCATGGCCCTTATCGGACTTTCTATGGTGACCACCTGGCAGATGGCGGGCTATATCATGATCATCTACATCACCGGAATTCAGTCTATCCCCGATGAAGTAATTGAAGCGGCCCATGCGGACGGCGCGGGTTTCTGGACCACCCTGTTCAGAATCCGTTTCCCCCTGATCATGCAGTCCTTTACGGTTTGTCTTTTTCTCTCCCTTTCCTACTGTTTTAAAATCTTCGATGTAAATCTTTCGCTCACCGGTGGCGGCCCTTACAATTCAACAGAACTTTTTGCCATGAATATTTACCATGAAATTTTCTTCCTGAACAATTACGGCTACGGACAGGCGAAAGCGATTGTGTTCTTCATCATCGTCGCGGCCATTACGGCCATTCAGGTGAGTCTTACCAAAAAGCGTGAGGTGGAGATGAAATGAAAAGCGTTAAATCATTTAAAGACGGCGGAAACATTGTCCTGAATATTCTGCTCGCCGCCTTTTGCCTGATCTACCTGTTTCCCGCCTATATCGTCCTGGTCAACTCCTTTAAGAACAGGGCGGAGCTTTATGAGAACATCCTCGCCCTTCCCGGAGAATTTAGTTTTCAGTATTACAGCAACGCCATGAGCAGGATGAATTTTCTTTCCGTCCTGGGCAACTCGTTTGTTGTCACGGTGATTTCCATAATTTTCATTGTGATATTCTCTTCCATGTGCGCATGGATGCTCGTGCGCCGGAACAGCGGCCTCTCGAAGATCATCTTTATGATCTTTGTTACCACCATGCTGATTCCCTTCCAGACTTTGATGATGCCCCTGATGCAGGTTATGGGCGGTATAAAAAATATTCTGGGGATTCCTATGGTTGATACCCTTGGCGCTCTCGTTTATATGAACATCGGTTTCGGCGCAAGCATGGCGGTTTTTCTCTACCACGGTTTTGTCAAGTCCGTACCCATTTCCCTGGAGGAAGCGGCCACCATCGACGGCTGTTCCTGCTGGGGCGTTTTCTGGCGTATCGTGTTCCCCATGCTCAAACCCGTTACGGTAACCGTCATGGTACTGGACGTTATCTGGATCTGGAACGATTACCTCCTGCCTTCATTGGCGCTTACCAGTAAGGCCAACCGGACTATTCCCCTTTCCACCGCCTCTTTCTTCGGCGAGTTCACTATTCAGTGGAACATGGCTATGGCGGGCCTCATGCTCACCATTATTCCGGTGGTGATTTTCTACCTGTTCTCGCAAAAGTACATCATCAGGGGGGTTGCCGCGGGGGCGGTAAAGTAAGACGCCATGCGCTACAGTATTACTGTTCTCAACACCGATCCTGCCGCCCTTGTGGTAAATGAAGCGATTTTTCATAATGCCAACGGCTATATCGGGGTGCGTTCCTGTTTTGAAGAAGCCTAT
>JAITNM010000278.1 GCA_031290475.1 Treponema sp.
GACTGAATGATGTTTTCCATAGTTTTCTGCGCAATGGAGCGGGTAAATTCACCGTTCTGGGTTGATATGATCTTGAAATTCGGATACTTTGCCAGTTCTTCTTCGAATCCCTTCTGACGGTCGATAGCGACCGACGAGCCGGGAGTGCCGGTTACCTGGACCACATTGACCGGGGCGGAAGTTCCAAACCGTTTAACCAATACCTGGGCGCATTGCTGGCCTTCCCATACAAAATTAGCGCTGATAAGGGTTTTATAATCCACGCCGGCTGTCCCTGCGGCATCTCTGTCAATCAGAATAACCGGAATGTTGGCTTTCTTGGCCGCCGCAAGCGCGGGTGCAAGACCTTCGTATTCCCTGGGTGCAAGGAGAATGATGCTCGGTTTCCTGGCGATAATATCCTCCACATCCGAGACCTGCTTGGCGGTATCGCCCTGAGCATCGGTATAAATAAGTTCAATTCCGCGCTTTTGGGCTTCGGCTCTGATGGAAGCAGTTTCCGCCACGCGCCATGCGTTGTTCATCTCCATTTGAGAGAAGGCCACAACAACTTTGCCTGGATTGCTTCCCCCCTTTTGGCCGCCTGCGCTCACCATGCCGGCAACCAAGAGTCCCATCAGTAATAATACAAGAATTTTTTTCATCGTTATCCTCCTAATTTAGAAAAAAATTTGGAACCTTTTTTCGGAAAAATTCAGGTTCGTTTTATAATGTTCCCATTGTTTTCCCGAAACCGCCATGTATTATTTTTCATAAACTGATGGATTATCTTCCAATTTTTTGTTGCCATTAGGCGGAAACAGGGGTACAATGGAGGTATGGACGGCATACAAAAGGCGGACGGCTTTCAGAATGAGTATCTCTTTGTGCTTTCCGATGATATGCTGGAACGTCTCACGAAAAACGACCTTTTCAGGTTTCTCCTGGTTACGGACATAGGCTACTTTCCGAAAGCCCGCTACCATTTCAGGCAAAGACCCGAAGGCTGCCCCACTTCGATTCTCCTGTGTTGCAGCGCGGGTTCGGGCTTCTATTCCGTAAACGGGGAAGCTCGGCAAAAGCTTTCGGCCGGGCACATCATCATGATTCCCCCCAACACTCCCCATGTTTATGGGGCTTCCGAAGAGGATCCGTGGAGCGTGTACTGGGTACATTCAAAAGGGCTTTTTTTTGAACAGTATTACCAAATGGTTTTGCCTCATCTTCCGTTTGAGGTATCGGATATGATGGGCGATAAGATTAAAGATATGTTCCGGCAGTGTTTCACCCTCCTCAAAAGCCCGTGGCAGAACGAGGTGTATTTCTATGTCTGCCAGCTTATCGGTACGGTTATGGCGATGATTTCCTGCGTAGGGAAAGAAGCGGATCCTCAGATTGCCTTACAGGGCAACCGGGGCGTCGGCAAAGTTATCACTTTTATGAAGGAGCGCCTTCACGAGAATGTCGCGCTGGAAGACTTAACGAAGGTAAGCAGCCTGAGCCAGTCTCATCTGCATAACCTCTTCCGCCGCGCCACGGGTTTCGCGCCCATTGAGTATTTCCTACAGGCAAAGATACTGGCGGCCTCCAAGGACCTGTACTTCTCGGAGCTTCCGATAAAAGATATCGCCTTCTCTTACGGTATCGAAGACCCCTACTATTTTTCGCGTATATTCAAAAAAATCATGGGGGTCTCGCCGCAACAATACCGTTCCATGGTAAAAGGCTAATTAGAGTTTGTCAATAATGTAGACACATTATTGACAAACTACCTTGAAAACCGCATTTGCGTATGCAAATGCAAGGTCTGTCCGTAAAGTAACCGACTTTATGGACAGACGCTAATTAGTATAGATGTATTTATATCTATTCGGCAATCCTATTTTTTTACAATTTGAAACTGTCATTGCAACGGCCTGAAATCCGGGTTATAATTCAAATGCGTGGAAAGTATGAAATTCAAATGCGTAATTTTTGACCTGGATGGTACGCTGGTAAACACCCTCGGGGATATTGCCGCCAACATGAACCGGGCTCTGGAAGAACAGGGCTTTTCCCCCTGTCCTAAAGAACAGTACATGGATTTCGTGGGGAATGGAATCAAAAAGCTGGCATACCATGTCCTGCCCGGGGATAAGCGGGACGAGGAGACGATAGAAAAAACCGCGGCCCTGGCCCTTGGGTTTTACGCGGAGAAACCCCTGGTATATTCAAAGCCCTATCCGGGCATTCCGGAACTGGTAGCCGCCCTCCAGGCCCTGAACGTGAGGACCGGGGTGCTCACCAATAAGCCCGACATAATAGCCCGGCGGGTGGTAGAAGGCCTTTTCCCCGCCGGCTCCTTTGATGAAGTACTGGGAGAAATCAAGGGCGCCCCCCGTAAGCCCGACCCCACCGCCGCATGGGAAATGATGATCCGGCTGGGGGTGAGTCCCCGGGAAACTATCTTTGCCGGGGACTCGGAGGTGGACATTGAGACTGCCCGGGCGGCGGACTGTTCTGTTCTGGCGGTCAGTTGGGGGTTTCGGCGCCGGGAGATCCTGGAAAAGGCAGGCGCCGGGAGGATCATTGATATGCCGGAGGAGCTTCTCACCCTGATTAGGGAAACCCGGTATTGAACAGAGAGAGAATGTTGAAAAAACCTCCTCTGTCTTAAAAAATACGCCATAACCAATCCTAAAAGCATCTGGTTTTTTAGTTCAGTTAAAACTATATTTGATACATGAAGATTGAAGATCCCAGGGTAGCGGAAAATCTTTCCGAATTGGCTCGTACGTTCGCTCGAACCGGGGACAGCGTACTTATTGAACAGTTTTTCAAATGCATCCTAACCCCAGCAGAAACCGCTGATATAGCCGCCCGTTGGGCGCTCGTAAAGGCGTTGGAAAAAAAGGTCCCCCAACGGGAAATAGCCAAGATATTAGGATTGTCCCTCTGCAAAATTACAAGGGGATCCCGGGAACTCAAGAAACCCGATTCCGCCTTCAGACGGATGCTTGCTATTGCCTCAGAAGGGGGAAATGCTGATTAGCGTCAAGTTAATCAGCATTTCCCTAAGGACCCGGACCGGTTATAGTTTATGAGGCTTCCGGCAAGAACAATCTCCCGTTCCCCGGGGGTAAGTTCCGGCATCTTCTGGGTAAACCGGCTCACCACGCAGAAAAGCTGGTTTGTATCCGGAGATACGGGCTGAACCTGAACGAGAGAGGCTTCCACCGTATCACGCCCCTCTTTAATTGCGTTTCTTATGCCGGGAATGAAAATGTAATCTCCTTTTTTAAACGCAGGATCACTGTCCAGAACAAAGGGCAGAATACCCCAATTGATAAGATTGCTACGGTAGCGTTTTGTGGCGTATTCCCGGGCAAAATTGGCCGCTCCGCCTAAGACCCGCTGGCAGCTTGCGGCCTGTTCCCGGGCGCTGCCGTCGCCGGGCTTTACCGCATAGAGGGCCGAACCTATGCGCAGATCCCGGAGATCAAAGGCTGCGGCCGGCAGTTTGCGAAGCTCTGTCAGCACTTCCGTAAATTCAGGAAGGGTCTTGAATGCCGGGAAGGAACCCAGGCTGTCCCGGGGGATCTCCCCGGCGGCAATGATTTTCCGCCGTGCATCCTCGGCTTCCCGCACGGCCTTGGCCCGGCCCACATAGGAAGGATCCTTGCGTGAGAGGGTAAATTCCGCAAGCCCAATAGGGTTGGAGCGGTAGGAGGATGTTTCACCGGAGGGGATAATTTCGTCGGTAGTGGTCACAGGATCGGTAATAAAGGACACGATCTTCAAAAGGAGGTATTCCCCCAAGTCCGCCATATCCGGCCAGTCGGTAATATTAGGACCATAGTGCAGAGATACTGTTTTATCCGGCGCCCCTGTTCCAAAATAAACCCGCGCCTTGTAGGGGCTGTCATCGTAATTATAGGAAAAACTGCGCCCAGAGACGGCGTTTTCCGCCGATGTGAGACAGCCGCCGTTCACCGCAGTCGCAGCAATACTGCGGGCATCCATCAAGGCCACCGAGGCGATTTGTCCGTCCATAGGCCGGGAACCTTCCCGGCTGGGGAAGTTCCGGGTGGTGTGCCGGATGGCAAGGCCGCCGTTGGCGGGCACATCCCCGGCGCCGAAACAGGGCCCGCAGAAGGCGGTACGGAAGACGGCCCCATGGGAGAGCAGGGAGGCAATGCAGCCGTTCTTGGCAAGTTCAAGTAAAACCGGCTGGCTGCCGGGATAAAGCGCGAGGGAGAAATTGTTCCCCCCCGTATTAATAGGAGCCCCGCCTTCCAGGATAGCCGCCACAGTCATAATGTTCTCGTACGTGCCCCCGGCGCAGCCTGCGACGATCCCCTGATCAACATGAATTCTACCCTTGGCATCTATTTTATCCGTAAGGGTGAATTGAATATTGGGGGTTCCGAGCAATTCCGTCCCATCCTTCTCCACTTTCCTTAAAATATCGCCGGGATTCGCAAGGAGGGCGTCAATCTCGTAGGTGTTGCTGGGATGAAAGGGCAGGGCGATCATGGGCTTTATCGCCGAAAGGTCTATCTTTATCACCTTGTCGTAATAGGCGACATCAGCGGGAAAGAGTCTTTTGTAATCCTCCCCCCGTTTGTGGAGGGAGAGGTATTCCCGGATACTATCATCGGTTTCCCAGATGGAGGACCAGCAGGCGGTTTCCGTAGTCATCACATCAATGCCGCACCTGTATTCCGCCGGCAGGGAAGCTATTCCCTGGCCCACAAATTCCAGGATCCCGTTCTTCACAAAGCCGCTTTTAAACACCGCGCCGATGAGGGCGAGGGCTATGTCCTGGGGGCCTACGCCATTCCTGGGCGCTCCGGTTACATAAACCGCCGCCACTTTCGGGTAGGAAATATCGTAGGTTCCCCGTAAAAGCTGCTTTACGAGCTCTCCGCCCCCTTCCCCCACCCCCATGGCGCCCAGGGCCCCATAGCGGGTATGGCTGTCGCTTCCCAGGATCATCCTGCCGCAGCCCGCCTGGGTCTCCCTGACGTATGAGTGGATCACTGCCAGGTGGGGGGGCACAAAAATGCCGCCGTATTTTTTCGCCGCAGAAAGACCAAAAACATGGTCATCCTCGTTAATAGTTCCCCCCACGGCGCAAAGGGAATTGTGGCAGTTGGTGAGTATGTAGGGAACGGGAAACTGTTCCAGGCCGCAGGCCTTTGCGGTTTGGATGATGTTTACAAAGGTAATATCATGGGAAGCAAGGGCATCGAATTGGAGCTTCAGTTCCCCTTCATTTTTAGAGGTGTTATGGGAAGAGAGGATCCCATGGGAAATGGTCCCTTCACGGCCTTTTTTTTGAGCCCCTTCCCGATCCCCGCCCAGTCGTTTTTCTAAGATACCCGCATTTTCCGGACTATCGGTTAAAAGCTCCCGGCCGTTAAAAAGATACGCTCCCCTATCAATAAGCTCCACCATATTCTCCCCCATTAATCTGTGGGTTTAATATAGTATAAAAATGATCCGTGATCAATCTTTCCCGGTCATCTCCCCAGGCAGCAATTCAAAGTTTCAATGGGCATCACGAGGATTTCACGTCCTTGGACCGGCAAGGGCCGGAGTTATGGGCTGGTTTTGGGTAGTTCCGGGGGCGGCCTCATCTTCCGGATATAAATAACTGGGTGTATAATAGAAAGACATGAAACAGATAACCATAGCGGATATCGCAAAGGAAGCGGGGGTTTCCAAGGCTACCGTATCCCGGGTGCTGTCCAAACCCAACCTCGTGAGCGAGAAAACCCGGGAAAAAATACTTTTGGTGATCAATAAATATTCCTTTACCCCTAATACTCTGGCCCAGGGCCTGGCGGGTATGCCCACGAAGAATATCGGGGTTATGGTAGATGAGCTTGCCAATGATTATTATATCGAATTAACCGGCGGTATCGACAGTATTCTTTTCCAGGAGAATTACACCGTCCAGCTCATGAGTACCCGCTGGATTCCCGAACGGGAACTCCAGGGGGTCAGGTCCATGATCCTGAACCGGGTTGACGGGATTTTGATATCCCCGGTCTCGGCGGAGTCCGATGCCATAACCCTGCTGAAAAAATCGGGGATTCCCTATATCCTGATCAACTGCACTTCCAGTGATCCCGAAGTTTCCTATGTGTGCTGCGATAATCATGAGGGAGGGCGGCTTATTGCGGAACATGTGAATTCCCTGGGCCGGGAACAGGCCATCGTGGTCCCTGTTTCGGATCATAAGACCCTGATAGAACGGGTAGACGCCTTCTGCAAATATCTTGATTCAACCCATATCCGGCTTATAAAAGCCCCCATAGCCCGGCACTATCAGGATGGCTATAACCTTGTTTCCCTCTTGGTGGATCAGAACGCCATCGATACAAAAAAAACAACCCTCTTTGTAGGGAACGATTACATAGCCATGGGGATGATCTCCCGGCTTTTTGAATTAAACATCCCCATCCCCGAACAGGTTTCGGTCATCGGCTTTGATGATATCCGTATAGCCTCCCTCTGCCGGGTGCCCCTGACCACGGTGTCCCAATCAATCCATACCATGGGACGGCTCGCGGCGCTGGCGTTGATTAACATGATCCGCCATAACCAGGATAATCTATCCTACCGGCACATCATTGATCCCCAGCTGATCATCCGGGAATCAACTTCCCTAGTACCGTGTAAAGACTAAACAGGCGGGTTAAGAATAAAACCGCCAAGTCAAAAAAGTCAAAGTGGAGGTGTCTACAAGTTTGCCATGACCGAAAATCAGATCAAAGCAGCCCTGGACGCCGGTGTATTTGAAGAAATTTAGGAGAAGCGCTATGTACACTATATATAAAAGTGAATTTCTTGGTTCTTTGCATGAGACAGCCGCAGGCTTACACAAGATCGGCGTGATAAGCGATGCCGAGATGCGGGAATATGATCGGAATTGTCTTGATCAGGAGGATGAAACCATCCCCGGAACTATCCAAATCAAGCCCATAACCCCGGCTCGCCGGGTATCAACATGACCGAAAAAGCCGTCTGAACTGGCAACAGTTCGGGGACTTCTTAAAACGATTTCCATTCCCGCGAGCGAGAATTGTACACTCATGGAGCTAAGCGAATCTTTTTCCAGAGGAACCGGATGCCTACCGGGCACAGTAACCGTGGGGGCTCCGGGGAGATAACTCCCCGGTTCTACCCGGCCTAAATCCGGTGTGTACCTACGCAAGGCCGGATAAATAAAGAGGGGGGAAGTCTCCCCCTACGCCGGAGCCCGGTAGGTCTCCGGCTACCCTCTCAACGGGGCTTGCCGCCCCGTAACGCCCCGGAGCGGGTCGCTGTTCAACACCGGACCATTGCGTTAGCTCTTCCTGTTTCGCGCCGGGCGTGGAGGAGGTGCTGGCGGACAATGGGGGAAAATGTTTGGCACTGAATTTCAGTAAACTTGACTTTTCTTATTTTCTGCGTATACACTAATCTGTAGACTGATTTATGTCCGGAGGGTTTAAATGAAACAATTCAATATCAATGACGCAAAAACACATCTTTCCGAATTGGTCGAAGATGCCGCAAAAGGCGGGGCATTTGTTATTGCAAAATCGGGCAAACCGATGGTCACTGTTATTCCCTTTTCCCCTGCGCATGGCGCAGAAAAGCGGATAGGTTTTTTGAAAGGCCACATTGCCGCGCCAGCCGATTTTGATCAAATGGGGCAGGGTGAAATCGCCACGCTTTTTGAAGGACTGAAATGAAACTGTTGATTGACACTCATATACTTATATGGGCAGCGGCAGATACTTTGCCCGAAAAAGCGGTTCCCTATATATCTGATCTGGAAAATATACTTCTGTTCAGTTCCGCCAGCATTTGGGAAGTAGTCATTAAAAAGAATTTAAACCGTCCTGATTTTACGATAGACCCTTTTTTGTTATATCGCGGACTTTTGGATAATGGCTATCGTGAACTTGATATTACAAGTCGTCATGTTTTATTGGTGAATGATCTGCCGCCCCTGCACAAAGATCCCTTTGACCGTATTTTACTTGCCCAGGCAAAGGCGGAGGGAGCGATTCTGCTTACTTCCGATGAAACAGTTGCACGCTATCCGGGGATGATAATTCATATTAGCTAAGTCAAATAGCAAGAAAGTGCCAGGCGCCAAATTTGGTGCGTCTCAATCACCCTTTTCTGGAATCCTGAAGC
Organism: Treponema sp.; assembly: GCA_031290475.1. Lineage (GTDB taxonomy): Bacteria > Spirochaetota > Spirochaetia > Treponematales > Breznakiellaceae > JAITNM01. The sequence continues at coordinate 8,158 of JAITNM010000278.1, forward strand.
ACAAGGAGCTCTCCCATCTGTTTCAGAATATGATCCTGAAAGTTGGGGTATAGTTCATTAAAAACTTTTATCATACGCTCCTGTTTTTCCATGCTTGTCCCCGGTACGGTGTGTTTGAACATCGCTCCTTCGCCGCTACTAAGCTATGAATCGTTCACGCTGAATTTTGCAGAAATCAGACTGATAAGCCACTCATTTACCGGGCAGTGTTCCAACTTTTACCAGATAGCCGTTGGATATAAAGATGGCGGCGGCAAATTTCACCTGCGAAAGTTTTAGCGTATGGCGCAGTTCCCTGATACGCCGGTGAACGCCGTATTGCACACTTCCTTTTCCCATTTTTCCGGCTCCTTGACCCGCTCGACAAGGCCGCTCTCGGCGGCCCAGGTATGGGGTTCAACCTTGATCTGGACTATCCCCCCTCTGGTAGACACAAAGATAGCCGACACCGCCCAGGGAACCGTTTTGAATCTCCGGAAACACGGCTGGCAGGACGATGATATTGAACAGGCTGTCGATTTTAGTTTGCCAGACACCCAGGCACTGCGGGATTTTCTACAGATATTCTATAACGACATTCGGGCAATAGAAAGTCCGTGTAATGGATAACGATGGGGGAAAGCTGTATATGGTGGTCCCCCCAGTCAATTTTTTTCCAAAAAAATGCGGGTCTCTCGATATTTGATAGACTTGCATGGTATATTTTAATTGAAAACAATATCACAAAGGAGTATTAAGATGGCAAATTTTTATTGTAAATGGTGTGGTGCGAAGTATACAAATGTTACTTCTTTGACCAATAATTCATGCTCAAAAAATCCGAGCAAGAAACATGAGTTGTATGAGGGCAGTGAGAAATCACAATACACGTGTAAATATTGTGGACAAAAATATTCAAGCCTCACCTCACTTACAAACAATTCATGCTCAAAAAGCCCCAACAAAAAGCACCAGCCGGCACTGTAAAACAACAAACTATATCAGGTAGAGCCTGATAAAGAATTTTGGAGAATAGCATGGCAAATGACAATGCGGACGGAAGAATGGATGATTACAAATATTATGATCAACAACTGACAGAAACGATCATCCCCCTAAATATACATTCCATCGATAAATATGCATATGCAAAAAATAGATTGTCAAAGGTGAATTTTCCAAGCGATTTAAAAGCCATTGGCGATTATGCGTTTTTCTTCAACGATTTGAGTGAAGTGATTTTTCCTGCTGTCATATCCATAGGACAATTTGCCTTTGATAATAATAGCCTTGAAAAAATCGAAATACCTTCCGGTATAAAATCCATAGAAAAGTATTCGTTTTCTAACAATAATCTGCGTGAAGTTATATTCAATAATAAATTGATAGAAATAAGCGAGTTTTCCTTTTATAACAATAACTTGTTGAATATTGACGGTAATGAGAATGTGCTTGCAATTGGGCAGTTTGCTTTTTATAATAACAAGATTAAAAAAATAAGTCTGCCAAAAAACTTAAGGATCATCGAAAAGGGTATATTTTTGAATAACGAGATAAAAGAATTGATAATTCCAGAAGGAATAGTTGCGGTTGAAGATTTTGCTTTCAAAAATAATAAATTGGAAAGCATCAGTATACCGGACAGTACAATATTTATAGGGTATAGAGCATTCGCCAATAATCCGCTGAAAAATATAAGAATTGGGGGAGAGGTAAATATGTATAATGATTCCTTCTATCAGGAATTCTATAAATTTTATTCGAACAATAAGAGCAAAGCGGGCATGTATGAATTAACAGAAATCATAAAAAATAATAAAAAGAAGCCAAAATGGGTGTTCCGGGACAATTGAGTTGTATGAAGGATTTGAAAAATCACAATACGCTTGCAAGCATTGTGGG
>JAITNM010000009.1 GCA_031290475.1 Treponema sp.
CCAAAGCTATCTGCCAGTTTAAGATCAGGGGCGTCTGGCACCGGGGCGAAATCCCCAAAAGAATCCAGAAATTATTCGGAAAAATCGGCATAGACTCCCTAAATTAAGCGGAGTTAGGGTTTAAATACAGCACATGCCCCTGCGGGCCCTCCGGCTGTCCGCTATCTGGAGCCTCGGGGAGTGAAAAGAAAAAAAGCTGAAAATAGTGGAAAATAGTGCAAAATATACAAAAAACTTGACAAAAAAACTTGAAAATAACCCTGGGATATCCTAAAATTGTAAAAAAGGGAGAGACAAAAGTATCGGCTTTTACTCTTTCCCCGGAATCTTTTAAGCGGCCCGCAGGCGGAAATTTGCTGTATTTAAAGGGACGATTAACTTAGGCAACTCTGTGGTTAAAATTCCCTGGAAGTTTGGTGATCTGTCGATGCTTGCAGAGCAAATGCCGGTACCCTGATTACCGTGGGGCGTTAATCCTCTGGGTCCTAAGGGGCCGTTAAAGGTGCATACGCCGGCGTAACTCTTCCCGCAGTGATTTACCCTCAAAAAGCAGAAGAAAGCCCAGGGAAATGATCGAAAGGGCAAAACAGATCACCGCAGGGTATACAACGGTAACCACATTAAAGATAATTAAAAGCAAAGAAAAAATGCTGATCACGCTGATAATGCCTAAAAAGAGCACATAATCTTCCACCCGCAATTTCCGTACTTTGGCAAAGGCGGCCAGGGCTACCATGGAACTGCCAAAAAGTATGGGTATAACAAAATTGAGAGACCATTTGTAGAAACCGGTAAAAAAATCCCATAACAGGACCATAATCGAAATAACGATGAGCTGCAAAAAGATATTTTTCGGGATATCCCACCACTGGCGGTTAATGACCAGGAAGGAAAGCCAGAGGCTTGCGAGCCCGGCAAAAACAAAGAGGAACCACCAGACGCCGCCGGAAAAAAGGGAGATATTAACCGCCACCGATATGACCGCCACGGCTATGGTCCCAAAGGCGATTAGGGTAATAAGCCGTTTAAAGGACGCCTGGGGCGATGCCTGCATCGGGGGGATTTCCGGAAAAACGTCTTCCCCGGGCTCGGCTTTTCCGTCCAATGCGCCCTGGCAGAGGGGACACCTTCGGGGACTGCCTATAACCCTGACGTTACATTTGTGGCAATACAACATCCTATCCTCCGGTTCCGCGGTTTCCGGATTCGCCGGGGACGCCGGTTTCCCGCAATTCCGCTATATTGGAAATAATTTCAAGATCAAGCCCCATGCCGGTAAGAGTACGAAAGAAGGACCCTTGAATACCGCTGTTTACAAAGGGAGATGAAAAACTCATGGACAGGACATCTTCGAACGAACAAGTACAGAGCTGGGGGTGCTTCGTATAGTTAAACAAATTAAATAAGCGTATATAGGGGGCTAAATTTTCCGGCATAGTTATTTTTCCGATATTGGAAAAGGTGGCGCTGTACCCTTTTTCAGCCCTCCACAACAGGCCTTTAAAAACCGGGGCTTTCACCACCAGGGGAACCATTTTAATATACAAGGCATGTTCTAAGGCCACCAGGTGATTTAACCGTTCACGGATTTCTTCCGGCGCCAGCCGGGCTTTAAAAGAAAGTTTTACCTGGGCCAGCACATCTTCAAAATCTTTCCCCTGGGTGGAAAAATTATGGGAAACGTTGATAATACTGAAAAAATTCCGCGCCGACGGGGTAGTAAAAAATCTTCGTAAATTCACCGGAATGGCGATGGAGACCGGCCGTGTCTCGTCCCGGACTTTCATTCCCTCATGGATGGAACATATAAACACCGCGGCAAGGAATTCGCTCAGGGTCGCGTTGTATTCATGAACTTTTTTCAGCATGGCCCCGGTGGAAACATGGCCTTCAATAATACCAAGCCGGGATTCGCTGAACCGTTCGCCTTTTATATAGTACGCCTCCGGGAGCCGGGGAATCCCGGACTTTTTCTCTTTTGAATAATAGGTATCAAAGGCATCGCGGCTTCTCTGCTCATCAGAGGCGTCATTGCCGGCGAGCCGGGTGTTGCCGTCAATAGTTCCCCGGTGCTTTTCCAAAAGATACCGGAAGACAACGTTTTTTAAAAACTCCACAGCCCCGATCCCGTCCGACAGGGCATGGTAGATTTCGAGGTTAATCCGCTTCCGGTAAAAGGTAAGCTCAAAGAGTAAATTTTTCCGGTTTACGTCGTAGAGGGGGGCGCAAGGGGTTTTATACTCCTCCCGTACCTCAGGCTGTATATCGCTTTTCTCAAAATAGTACCAGAAAAAGCCGCGGCGTATAATGAACCGGTAAAAGGGAAATTCCTCCAGGCTTAGGTCCAGGGCATGCCGCAGTATTTCCGGTTCCACCGTTTCGTAGAGTTCGCAGCTAAAACGGAAAACCTTGGTATCGTCCCTGGTGGTGCTGGGGGGGAATATTTTTGCGGCATTATCAAGCCGGGTCCATTGGGTAACATACATGGGCCTGCTCCTATTCGTCCAAAAAACTGTTGATCAGCCGGTAGGTTTTTTGTACATGCACAAAACGGGGAGGCAGCATCATATATGCGTGGAACGCGTCTTTCATCCGTTCAACCCTGACCTGATTCCCCGCTTCCTCCAGCCGCTTCCCATAAAATTCCCCCTCATCCCGGAGGGGGCAGTACTCGGCGGTAATGATCATGGTTTTTGGCTGGCCCCTCAAATCCGCCGCTTCCAGGGGGGCAAAATAGGGGTTCCGGACATCATCTTGGGAACTCTTGTATAATCCGGTCATATCCTCAACCCGTTTTGAAGTTAAGAGATAATCGGTTCCGTTGGTCCGTATTGATGGAAAGGGAGAATTTTCGCTGTGATCGCTTGCCGTCGCGGGGTAGAGCAGGATCTGCCGCCGGGGCATAAATTCCCCCCGGTCCCGGGCCATGAGGGACACCGCCGCCGCCAGATTCCCCCCGGCGCTGTCGCCGATGATGGTTATATCATCGTTATCGACTTTCAAGGGATCCGCGTTCAAAAGATCCTTTCCAAGGAACAATTCCCTGGCGGCCGCGTAACAATCCTCAGGGGCGGCAGGAAACCGGTATTCCGGCGCAAGCCGGTAATCCACGGAGACGACCACGGCGGAAACGGCGCTGGCTAAACGGGCGCACATCTTGGTATAACTGTCAATGCTTCCCAGAACCCAGCCGCCGCCGTGGAAAAACAAGAGGAGGCGCCGGGAGGGCTCTTTTTTGGGGAGAAAAACCCTCACCGGCACCTCATGGCTGCCGGCATTTACCTTGTGATCCCAAATCGTATAGTCCCCGGAGTCCGCGGGCTTGCCCAAAAGCCGGGCGGAAAGGTTTTCAACCTGCCGTTCAACCTTATAGCTCTTTTTGATATCCACATTCAGGTACGCGATTGCTTTGAGAGCCGTCCGCATTGCTTTGTTAATGGCCATAAATAAGGTCTCAGCATAATCCTAAAGAACCGGGATAACAAGGAGTCTGAAATGTATCACAGCAATTCCCCGTCCCCTTGACATGTCCCCGGCTTTTTTGCAAAAATCTTTCTATGAATATTGAGGATTTAAAGGAAACCGCCGCCCTGGCTCACCTCAACCTGGACGAGGCCGAACTGGAAGGCGCCTTCCCCGCCTTTGAGCAGATGCTCGGGTTTTTCGCCGCCATGCAGGCGGCCGACGATGACAAGGCGGCCTTTCCCGCCCCGGCTAAAGACCTGGCCGGTTCCTCCCGTACCGTGGAGTCCGGTTTTTTCCGGCTTGATAGTAATAATCCCAAAAATTTCCAGGGACTTGCGTCCCATAATACCTCCGCCAATGGCTTGAACGAAGAAACGTTAGTTTCCGCCCTGCTGAATAACGCGGGTGAACGGGATGGCCGGTTCGTCGTAGTGCCTAACGTTTTGTAGGCGTTTCGAATCTTCGACTATTCTGTTAATTCTCCCGGGCGCGGCGCCGAAACTCCGGTTTTCGGCAAAGGTTGTTTTACGCCGGGCTTCAGGGCGGCCGGTATTTTATATGGAGGATTTTATGGCTTTATCTTTGCCCGGCGATTTTCTTCCCTACTTCGACTCCTGGGAGAAAAAGATCGGCGCGTTCATCGAATACCGGTACGGGAAATCCCCGGAGGATACCGGGGTGCCCGAATCCTCCGGGGGCGGCGTTCCCGAATCCGAGCCGCTTCCCGGGGAAGCTTCCGCGCTCATCAAAGGCCTTCCCTTCGCGGTAAAGGACAATATTGCGGTCAAGGGCTTCTCCCTAAGCTGCGGCTCAAAACTGCTCGAAAAGCTCCGCTCCCCCTACACTGCCACGGCGGTACAAAAACTGGAAAGGGCAGGGGGTAGGGTGATTGGAAAGACCAACCTGGACGAGTTCGGCATGGGGTCATCTACCGACTCCTCCGCCCTGAAACAGACCAATAACCCCTGGGACCAGAGCCGGGTGGCGGGGGGGTCCTCGGGGGGCTCCGCCGCCGCGGTGGCTGCGGGACTCGTGCCCTATGCCCTGGGCTCCGACACTGGCGGTTCCGTACGCTGCCCCGCGTCCTTCTGCGGCGTGCTGGGTTTAAAACCCACCTATGGCGCGATTTCCCGTTACGGCCTGGTTGCCTACGCCTCAAGCCTTGAAGGGATCGGCCTAGTGGCGGACACCACTCCGCGCTGCCGGGCGGTGTTCGCCGCCATGCGGGGAGGCGACCCCATGGACCAGACGAGCCGGGATGCCCCGCCCTCAGCGCCGCCGCTCTACGGCAGTGCCGCCGGCAGCGCCGCCGGCAGGAAAGTGATAGGAGTTCTGCCGGCGGAAACCATCGCCAAGGCAATCGCCGCGGCGGCGGCCCAGGAAGCGGGCGCCGGAGACGCGGCCGAAGGTAAAGCCCTGGAAGCCGCCGCCGCTGCCGCGGAACTGGAAGAAGAAATACGCAAAGGCTTTGAGACGGCCAAGGAGCGCCTCTCCGGTTTAGGCCACACCCTGGTGGATGTGGATGTTCCCAGTTTAAAATACGGAGTTCCCGCCTACTACACCATTGCTACGGCCGAAGCCAGCGCGAACCTTGCCCGCTTTGACAGCATACGCTACGGCCGGCGTCCCGACTGGGCCGAGAATCCCGATGACCTCATTGACAAAGCCCGGGAAGCCGGTTTCGGGGCGGAAGTAAAACTGCGGATACTCCTGGGGACCTTCGTGCTGCGCTCAGGTTTCCAGGACCGCTACTACCTCCGGGCCCAGCGTATCCGGGTGGGAATCAGGCGGAACTTCGAGCTGTACCTTGGAACGCCTGAAAGCACTGAAAACGGCGGCGAGGCCGCACCCGGAGGACGCCTCTGCGACGCCATCCTCATGCCCGTGTTCCCCACCAGGGCCTTTGGCCGGGGCGAGGCGGGACTGCCGCCTTTTGCACAAAAGGCGGCGGATCTCTACACCTGCTGCGCAAACCTGGCGGGGCTCCCCGCCCTGGCCTTCCCGGTGGGGGTTGAAGGGGGCCTTCCTGTGGGGGTTCAGCTTTTGGCCCGGGCCTTCTCGGAAGGAACCCTGCTGGATATCGTTGAGCAATACGAAGCCAAGTACCCCTTCCCCCATCCGGAAGGCTACAAGGCGTTTTGGAGAGGTTAATAATGGCACAGTACCAGTCATTCATCGGACTTGAAGTTCATATTCACCTGTTGACAAAAACCAAGGTTTTCTGCGGTTGTCCTTCGTCTTTCGGCGACGAGCCCAATACCCACGTGTGCCCCGTGTGCATGGGTTACCCCGGGGTGCTTCCTTCCTTAAACATTGAGGCCATGCGTATGGGTTGTACCGTCGCCAGGGCCTTAAACTGCACAATCCCCGAACGCACCTGGTTTGAGCGGAAACAGTACTTCTACCCTGACATGACTAAGAACTATCAGATCTCCCAGTTTGCCTCCCCGCTGGGACAGCAGGGCTGGGTTGATCTTGAAGGAAAGAACGGCAGTCAGGCGATAAAGAAGCGGGTCCGTATAAAGGAATGCCACCTCGAAGAAGACGCGGGAAAAATGATCCACACAGGAACCGTATCACTACTCGATTATAACCGGGCGGGAGTGTCCCTTTTGGAGATCGTCACCGAGCCTGATATGGAAACCGGGGAAGAGGCGGAGCTTTTTATCCGCCAGCTCAGGCGTACCGTGCGCTACCTTGGGGTCTGCGACGGAAACATGGAAGAAGGCTCCCTCCGGGCCGATGCCAACGTTTCCATCAACCTTCCCGGCAAGGGACTGGGCAAAAAAGTTGAAATTAAGAACCTCAACTCATCACGGTTTGTGCGCCTGGGGCTCAACTACGAAATCAACCGCCAGGGTGAATTCCTGGACGCGGGCAGGGCGGTGGTTCAGGAAACCCGGCTCTGGAACGAAAACCGGGACCAGACCGAGCCTATGCGGCAGAAGGAAAACGCCCAGGATTACCGCTATTTTCCCGAGCCCGATCTTCCGGTCTTTACCCCGGAGGCGGCGTTTTTAAAACGTGTGGAGGAATCGCTCATTGAACTTCCCCAGGCGCGGATCAAACGTTTTGAAAAAGAATACGGTTTAAATGAAGAACACGCGGAGCTCATCTCCGACGAAAAGGCCCTGGCCGATTACTTTGAGGAGGCGGTTTCCGCCGCAGCGGCTTTAGGCCTCGTTAAAGAAGACGGGGCAAACAGGATCGCTAACTGGCTTCTTTCAGACATCCGGCATATTCTTGCCCGGGAAGGAACGGCTGTTTCCGCAATCGGAGCACTAAAACTGCTGCCGAAGCATCTTGCAATGATTGTGGCCTTTACGGTTCAGGGAAAACTCAGCGGGAAGAACGCAAAACAGACCCTGGAAGCAGTGGTTGAAAGCGGCCGGGACCCGGAGCTTATCATCACGGAGAAGGGCTGGGAACAGCTTACAGACCCGGCGAAGATCGCCGAAGCGGTTAAGTCGGTTTACGCCTCGGAAGGGGCGGTATTTGCCGAGGCCCGGGCCGCCGGCGATAACCTGAAACGGAGACATACCCTTACGGCGTTCCTGGTAGGAAAAGTGCTCGCCGTAACCGGCGGCCGGGCGGACCCGAAAATCGCGGGCGCCCAGGTTGAGGAGCTGATTTTAGAGAGGAGTGAAGCGTGAGGAGCGTCATAGAGCGGGGAGAAAGTTTATGCGTGTATTAACGAAGGACATATTGAGCGCCGCAGAGGAAGGGAAGGCCGAGGTTGAGGTCTCGGGCTGGGTCCACCGGATTCGGGAACTGGGGGGCGTAGTTTTTGTGATCCTCCGGGACCGGTCCGGCCTTGCCCAGCTTGTGTTGCAGGAAAAGCCCGATTTCAGCCTGGAATCGGTAATTGCCGTAAAGGGGACGCCGGCGCTCAACGAAAAAGCGCCGGGAGGGGCGGAAATCAGGGTAAAAGAAATAAGAGTGCTGAGCCGGGCCGCCGGGGATCTTCCATTCCAGGTAAACGGCGATGTAAGCAAGACCGGGCTTGAGGCAATTTTGGATAACCGCGTACTATCACTGCGGAATCCCAAGATCCGTTCAATTTTCAAAGTACAGGCAACTATCGTGGAAGCCTTTGCGGAATATCTGCGGAAAGCTGATTTTACGGAAATAAAAACCAGTAAACTTACCGCAGGCAGCACCGAAGGGGGAACTAACCTCTTCGAGGTGGAATACTTCGGCCACAAGGTCTATTTGGCCCAGTCCCCCCAGCTCTACAAGGAAGCCATGGTAGCCTCCGGCTTGGAACGGGTCTTCGAAATCGCCCCGGTCTACCGGGCGGAAAAACACGATACCCCCCGGCACCTTAACGAGTACGTTTCATTGGATCTTGAGATAGGTTTTATCGAGTCGGAAAAAGAACTGATAGAACTTGAAAAAGGCCTTCTGGCGCATATCTTTGATGAAGTTGCCCGGAAGAACGGAAAGGACCTTGAAGCCTGGAATGCCTCGGTTCCTTCAGCCTTGGCGGCGGAAAAAGCCCCCACGGTGTCATACGACGACGCCCTCAAAATAGTGAATGATGAAGCCGCCAACAGTAAAACTAAAGGCAGTGGGGCAGTCTCGCGTATTTTCGACATCAACCCGGAAGCGGAACGGCTCCTGTCCGACTGGTCCCTCCGTGAACACGGCGTAGATTTAGTGTTTGTAAACCGGTTCCCCCGGCGCTACCGGCCATTCTACACCTATCCCCTGGATACTGAAAATTCCGGCGCTGACGGCGGCGCCCCGGTGACGCTTACCATGAGCTTTGATGCCATTTTCCGGGGCCTTGAAATTACCTCGGGGAGCCGCCGTCAGCATGACTACAGCGCCGTGCTAGAGACCCTCCCCAAATTCGGCCTCAAACCGGAAAATATGGCCGGATACCTCGCGGTCCTTAAATACGGCTGCCCGCCCCATGGCGGTTTTGCCATCGGCCTTGAACGGTTAACCCAGAAGATCTTGGGTCTTTCAAGCGTGAAGGAAGCAAGCCTTTTCCCCCGGGATCGTAAACGCGTTGAACCTTAATCGGGCCGCATAAAAGAAGGCGATGTTTGACTAACCAAACACCGGCATCCCCCTCTCTCTGTTTCACTCCTCCCTATTCCCCTCGCTTTTCTTTGTAAAACTCAAGGCCCCTTTACCGTCTTTCCCGCCGCCTTTATCCGCAGTAACCGTGTCGCCTTCTTTCACCTTTCCCGCGATAATTGCCTTTGCCAGGGGGTTTTCCAGGTCCGCCTGAATCGTCCGTTTTAGAGGCCGGGCGCCGAAGAGGGGATCATAGCCCCGTTCCGCAAGAAGGTCCTTTGCGGCAGCTGTCAGTTTTAGGATGATCTTCCTATCCGCAAGCCGTGAGGAAAGCCGCACCAGTTGTATTTCTACTATTTTTCCAATTTCGTCCTTTCCGAGCCGGTTGAAGATCACCGTCTCATCAATACGGTTCAGGAACTCGGGGCGGAAACTCTGTTTTAAAAGTTCCAGGAGAGCGGCTTTTATGTCCTCGCTCTTCTTCGTCCCCAGGATCAGATCCGATCCCAGGTTGCTCGTCATAATGATGATGACGTTCTTAAAGTCTACCACCCTGCCTTGCCCGTCGGTGAGGCGGCCGTCGTCCAGAATTTGCAGGAACACGTTGAATACCTCAGGGTGGGCCTTCTCGATCTCGTCAAAGAGGATCACGCTGTAGGGCCGCCGCCGCACCGCCTCGGTGAGCTGTCCCCCCTGTTCGTAGCCCACGTAACCGGGCGGCGCGCCGATGAGCCGGGACACCGAGTGCTTTTCTCCGTACTCGCTCATGTCAATCCGGGTCAGGGCCTTTTCGTCGTTAAACAAAAAATCCGCCAGGGTTTTCGCGAGCTCAGTTTTGCCCACGCCGGTAGGTCCCAAAAAGAGGAAGGAGCCCAGGGGACGGGCCGCGTCGGAAAGCCCCGCCTTGTTCCGGCGTATGGCATCCGCCACCGCTTCCACGGCGGCCTCCTGGCCTACCACCCGCTGTTCCAGGACTTTCTCTAAATCCAGGTACTTTTGCAGTTCTCCGCTCATCATCTTGGACACCGGTATTCCCGTCCAGGTAGACACCACCTGGGCAATGTCCTCCTCGCTCACTTCTTCCCGCAGCAAAGCTGCGTCCCCCCGTTTCGCCTCCATCTGTTCTGTGAGGGACGTGAGCTTCTGCCCGGCCTCGGGAATTCTGCCGTGCTTCATCTCGGCGGCTTTTGTCAGGTTGCCCTCCCGCTCGTACCTCGTCTCCTCAATCTTCAGTTCTTCTATTTGCTGTTTAATGGAACGTATCGCTTCAATATCTTTTTTCTCACTTTCCCACCGGGCCTTCATGGCGTCCCGTTCCGCCGTCAAATCCGCGATTTCCTTTTCAAGTCTGCCGAGCCGTTCTTTGGAAGAGGCGTCTTCCTCCCTGGACAATGCCTGTTTTTCAATTGAAAGCTGCAGCAGTTTTCGTTCCAGCTTGTCAAGTTCCGTAGGCCGGGAATCAAGTTCCATCTTGAGCCGGGACGCCGCCTCATCCACCAGGTCGATCGCCTTGTCAGGCAGAAACCGGCTCGTGATATACCGGTCCGACAGCATTGCCGCGGCCACCAGGGCCTCGTCCTTGATACGCACCCCATGATGCACCTCGTAGCGTTCCTGCAAGCCCCGCAGAATCGCTATCGTATCCTCCACCGAAGGCTCCGCCGTATACACCTGCTGGAAACGCCGTTCCAGAGCCGCGTCCTTCTCAATATGTTTCCGGTATTCGTCCAGAGTCGTCGCCCCGATACAGCGCAGTTCCCCCCGTGCCAGGGCAGGCTTCAGCAGATTCGAAGCGTCGGTGGCCCCCTCGGCGGCGCCCGCGCCAACCAGGGAATGCAGCTCGTCAATAAAAAGAATGACCTTCCCATCCGAAGCCTGCACCTCGTGGATCACCGCCTTGAGCCGTTCCTCGAACTCACCCCGGAACTTCGCCCCTGCCACCAGGGCGCCCAAATCCAGGGCCAGAAGCTTCTTCCCTTTGAGCCCTTCGGGCACGTCCCCCGCCACAATACGCCGGGCAAGCCCCTCGGCAATCGCCGTCTTCCCCACACCCGGTTCGCCGATAAGCACCGGGTTGTTCTTCGTCCGCCGGGACAGTACCTGCATCACCCGCCGTATTTCCTCATCCCGGCCGATCACCGGATCGAGCTTCTCCTGCCGCGCCAGGGCCGTCAGATCCCGGCAGTACTTGTCCAGTACCTGATACTTACCCTCGGGGTTCTGATCCGTAACCCTGGCATTCCCCCGCACCGTCTTCAGCGCCCCCAGAATCCCGTTCTTCGTCACCCCCGCCTGTTTTAAAAGATCCGCGGCGCGTCCTTCCCCGGCCGCAAGGGCAAGCAAAATATGCTCGGTGGAAACAAATTCATCCTTCAGCGCCGCCGCTTCCCCCTCAGCCTTCCCCAGGGTCTTCGACGCCGCCGAAGAAAGGCAGAGCTGCGCCGCATCCCCGAAAATTTTCGGCGACTGGGCCGCCAGCGCTTCCGTATCAGCAATCAAACGTTCCAGGTCCGCGCCAACCTGCTTCACAATCGGCGCGACAATTCCGCCCTCCTGGGTAAGCAGCGCCAGCAGAAGATGCTCCGGCTCTATTTGAGCATGATCTCCCTTCTGGGCAATTTTCTGGGCCCCATCCAGGGCCTCCTGAGCCTTAATAGTCAACTTTTGGTAATCCATATTTATAAGATACGAAAGAGAAGTAGCTCTCGACAAGAGCCTTTTAAAAAAAGCCTATTCAGCCCAGGGCTCCTGCGTTTACTTTGGCAGCATCGAAAGATCGCAAAACTTGAAGAGTTTTTAACCGCAAAGTCGAATAGAACCTTCGGTTCCTAAGTCGAAAAATGATAACAGGAAGAGCTTGACAAAATAAAGTTAGGATATTATAACAATAAATGTAAGTTATATATAACAATTCGGAGGAAATCAGCATCCCGGCCGCAGAGCGGACGGGGTATGTATTCCCGCTGCGAATTAAACGGCGTTATCTTGACCCATTAGGGCAGATACTATTTTATGCAGCCCGGAATAGGAATTTCGGGTTTACTGGCAGGAGGATTATATGAGAAAGGTTTTTGTATTATTGTTTGCGTTGACCGCCGGGCTTCTCTGGGTAGGCGCGGAGGAATCAAGCGGGTCCGCACTCTCAATTGCGGACAAGGTGAATCTGGAACTGGAGTTCAACGCCTCAGTCCTGTCGGTGGATACCGATGGGGTAGTAGACAGCATGACCGATGCGGGATTCGATGAAGACGCGGCCAAAATCGGCTTGAGCTATGAAGATGAGCTTTGGGGAGGAACCGCTTCGCTCAAATTCGGTCAAGAGACATTGCGGATTTTTCATGGTGAGATCGGCGAAATGTTCGCAGGGAATCCCCTCTCGATCGACGAACTCTACGTTTGGGTAAAGCCCTTCGGCGAGCACTTCAAGTTCACCGGCGGCGTTTTTGAAAACACCGACGGCGTCGCCGATTACACCGGCGACATAGACAACTTTGACATGGGTGTTTTCGTGACCGGTGAAGGAGGCGAGTTTTTTTCTGAGCCGGAGGAAATGACCAACGCCTCATTGGTAAACGGTTTTCTTACGGATGCGGCTTTTGGGCCCGTTACGGTGCAGCTGCTCCTGGCGCCGAATTACAGCAAAGAAAGCGCCGATGAATTGGTTAGCGAGCTTCTGGGCGGCTCGCTGGGAGTAAATGAACGATTCTTCCGCATAGGCGGCAGGGTGATCGCCGATCTTGGCATTGGAACCCTGGCCGCCATGGTTAAAACATTCCAGTGGCCCATTGAGGTTATCAATGCGGTGGAACAAAGGACTTTCGGCGGTACAAAAGCGAATAATACAACTTTCGGCGCTTATTTCGATTTCACCAAGGTGGAAAATCTGGGGCTTTCCCTAGGGTATACCGGCTTTCTTTTTGCAAGCGATGATTCAGATACGGATAGTATTCTGTGGAACGGCATAGACCTCAGGGCCACCTGGACGGGCATAGAGGGCTTGAGTATCTCGACCCACAACAATCTGTCCTTCGCGAAGGGCAAGGAAAAGGAGTGGAGTGGGATGTTGGCCGGCAACGACGCTTCGTTCCTTACGCTCTACAATGCCATCGGTATAACCAAAGAATTGAACGAGAAATTCAGCGTCAACGCCGAAGTGGCAAACATTTTCTCAAGAACAGATAACGGAAATTCCGGCAAAATCGAATTCGACAACTTTTGCGTGGGAGCGAAACTTATCTCCCATATAACCGATAATGCCGAATTCACCGCCGGATTAAAAGTGGATGTTATAAAGAATCTGTTAAGCGGCAATTATGGCGATGCTGATGACACGCTGACTGTTTTCAGTGTTCCCCTTGGCATTGCGATTTCGTTCTAAAATGCGTTTGGAGAAATGATGGAAAAAAGAAAACGCGCAAAACCGGCTCCAATGCGGCGTCGTACAACCAGCTTTCTAACCCTGCTTGCCGGAGGCGGACTTTTTGCGCGGCTGTACAAAATCCAGCAGGAAAGCCTGGGCTGGACGGCCAGGGGCAGTAAAACAAGGAGAGACAAAGTTTCATGAAAATCGACCGCATTAACCGGCGTTTTGCCCAATTCGCCGCCTTTCAGATCCGGTATCGCTGGCTCTTTATCGCCAGCCTCGCCGTCCTCACGCTTATCGGCCTCGCAGGGCTGCCCAGGATGACCACCAATGACAACATGGACGAGTGGTTCAGCGAGTACGACGCCATAGAGGTCAATACCAAACGCTTTGAGGCGCTCTTTGGCAACGAAGATCAGGTTCTTGTGCTGATCCAGGCGGATGATGTGTTTGATCCCCAAGTGCTCGCCATGATCCGGGACCTTGGGGCGGAACTTTTGGAAAAAGTTCCCTACGCCAGGGAACTGCGGTCCCTCACGGACATGTCCATCTCCATGGGGTCTGACGAAGGCATCGAAGTGCGCAGCCCCTTTGAGGACGGTATCCCCCCGGCGGGGCCGGAAATGGAGGAAAAACGCGCCTACATCATGTCCCGCTCTTCCCTGGTGAACATGCTGGTTTCCGATGATTGCCGGGAAACCTGGCTGGCTTTAAGTCTTTACAGCTACGAGGGCGAAAACGAATCACAGGAGATGTATTCCGTGGGGCGGGCCGCACAGGAAATCATCACGGACCCCAAATGGCGGAGCCCCACGGGCGCCTATACCCTGAAGCCTTCGGGCATGGCCTATACCGAATGGGAAGAAAACCAGGCCGTCATGGCCGAGACCGTCAAGCGGATCATCGGGGGGTTTATTGTGGCCCTCCTCTGCCTTATCGTCTTTACCCGGTCTTTCAGGGGTATCGCGGTTCCGGTGCTGACCATTATCGGGGGCGTAGGATCGGTCTTTGGGTACATGGCCCGCCTGGGGATTCCCGCGGACTCAAACCTCATGACCCTGCCCATTCTGCTTTCCATGGCCCTTTCCATCGGATACGCCATACATCTGGTGAACTCCTTTAAGTTCCATTTTCGCCAATCGGCGCCCCCTCCGAAAGGAGGGTTCTCGCGGAAGGAGGCCCTTATCGCGGCGGTGGGGGAAACCGGCTGGCCCATACTTTTTACCGCGGTTACCACCATCGGCGGCCTCCTCTCCTTCCTCTTTGCCGGTATCGGCGCCCTGCGCTGGGTGGGCGTTATCAGCGCCCTCACGGTTTTTGCGGTCTACCTTTACGTGATCCTTCTGGTACCGATCCTGTTCAGCTTTGGAGGATCGAACAAGAATTTAACCACGAACCACACCGGACCTTGGGTCCGAAACCACACGGACAAAAGAGAGTTTTTCAAACAAAAAGTCTGTGAGGTCCGTGTGGTTCGTGGTTCGTTTTCTTTTATCGAACAGAAGTTCTACCGCTTTGGAGAACTATTGCTCAAAAGACGGAAGCCGGTAATCCTCATCGCTTTTCTGATCATTGCCGCTTTTATTCCCGGCATTTTCAGAATAACGGTGAACATGGATTACTTTTCCCTCATGGGAAAAAAGATCCCCTACATCGTCCGGCTCGCCGAAATACTCGACGCCAAAATCGGTTCCCTCTACACCTATACGGTGATGGTGAACTTTGACGAGCCTGACATTTTTAAGGAGCCGGAAATGATGCGGAACCTGGACGCCCTTGCGGCGGATCTGGGCGCCCTGGACTTAACCAAGATTTCCGGAACAAAGCCCCGGGTCTCATCGGTAACCGAAATTGTCAAGGAAATGCACCGGACCCTGAACGGTGATGATCCCGCGTTTTATACGATCCCCGGTGATCCTGACCTGCTCGCCCAGCTCCTCTTCCTCTACGAAATTTCCGGGGGCGGGGATCTCTTTAACCGGGTAAGCGAGGATTTTTCCACCGCAGTGTTGACGGTGGAACTTACCGGCTACGACGGCAACCGGATTGCGAAAGCCGTCAAGGCCGCCGAAGAAGCAGCCCGGACCCGTTTCCCCGGAGGGGATGCGGCGGTGATAGGGATGGCGGCCAGTTTCGCGGAAATGAACAGCAAGGTAGTGTACGGGGAATTAAAGTCTTTTGCCGGATCATTCCTCATCATCTTTATTCTCCTGGCCCTGGTTTTCGGGAACATTAAAACAGCCCTCATTGGAATGATCCCCAACATCGCGCCGGTTATCATCATCGGCGGGATCATGGGCTACGCGAAAATTCCCCTGGACATGCTCACCATGACCATTATGCCCATGCTTTTGGGGATAGCGGTGGACGACACTATCCATTTTATCACCCACATAGGGCTGGAACTGGAACGGAAAAAATCCTACAGCCAGGCGGTGCTGGATACTTTCGCCAAAATAGGCCGGACCCTGGGGACGACCACCGTAATACTCTGCGCCATGTTCGCGGTCTACTCTTTCAGCCCCATCGCCATGCTCTTCCATGTGGGAACCCTGGCCATTACCGGCATG